>NZ_AP024326.1:900000-1015131 GCF_018408855.1 Caballeronia sp. NK8
GGGCGTGATGACGGTCTGTGCAAACATGGCAGTGCGCATGCGCTCATCCTTCAGTGGAGTCACACGCCGCTCAACGGCGAACTGACCGGTTCCTATCCACGTGCCGAACGCCCCGTGCGCCGCCGGATTCCACTTCGTGCGGTCCGGGAGCCGCACCATCTCAAAGTGACGAAACGGCTCATCAAGCAGCGAGCATGCGGCGGCCAGGAAGACGGCGTAGTTGTATTGCGGCTCCAGCCGCCGACGCTTATCTGACGTGAGGTCCGCCGCGAACTTCTGCCCGCCCGCGAGCCGCATCGCATAAAAGGTCGATTCAATCGTCGCGCGGAATGCACCGCCCGGCTCGCAATGCATCTCGGGCGTGAGCGGCATAGACGAGAACCAGTTAGCACAGCGACGCAGCACAGACACCCACTTGCGTGCGAACTCCGTTTCCGTGCTTTCATTGGCGCATTGTCGGACTAGTTCGACTCGCTTTTGGTGCGTGGCGAACAGGTCCTCGACAGAGATTGCAAGGTGAGCGGTCGTCATGGGATAAATTTGGCCGCCAGCTTCATTGCACCGGTACCGGTTGCTGTCGCTCCGCCGCCGAAGATCGTCGCGAGCTTCGGAACCTCGAACGAGAGCAGCAGCACGAATATCGCTAGATCCAAGACATACGCTCCGTTGACGGTAGTTGAGCCGCCGACTTCGGTCGCCTTTTTCACTGCGTCTGTGATCGACGAGCCGACAAGCTTGATCAGAACGGCAACTACCACCGTGTACATCCCCGCACTAATCATCCAATCAAGCCACTTTTTGAAATAGCTCCGCGTGTACGACGAGAACCCAAGCGCAATCGCGATCGGGCCTAGGACGATACCGATCGCTGCCTGGATCTGGCCAATTGCCGTGTAATAGACGAAGATGATCGAGGCGAGGGCCATCACAAGCGCGGAGACGGCGAGGACGACAACGTCAGTCAGCAGTGCAGGGATGTCCCACAACTTGACCGTTTTCAGCTTGGTGGTCAGCGCGTCGATGATGGTCCCCGCGAGCGAGGCCATCTGCGAACCGACTGAGCCGTTGTCCGACTGGCTGATATGCGCCGCCAACTGCTCGAACCATGTCCAGAAACCGGCCGCTGACGTGGTATATCCAAGGTACAAGGCGACGAAGATTCCCAGGATTGCCACTTCTTCGAAAAGATCGACCCACGCCGAAATAGGATGATGAGTCCCGGCGAAACGGACTCCGACGAGGACCAACGAGATCACGCCCAGCCCCCATGCGAACTTGTTCGCCTCGCTCATTACCCCCGAACTCGCAGCGACGGCCGCGTCGACGACGTTGGAAAGCAGAACGTGGATCTGCTGAGCCGCACTCGTCGCGCCTTTAGCAAAATCGCCTGGCTTGCTCGCAAGCAACGCCGCAGAGCTTGTTGCCGCGGAAGCTGGCGCGTCGGCCGCTGCTTGCGCCATGGCCCGGTTAGAGGTGATAGCAAAGCAGCCGATCGCTGCGGCAAGCACAAGCAGCGTTCTGATTAAAGTCATGACAGACCGCAGCATCATTGCCCCAGCACCTTCGAAGAGCCGATCTGTGTGTCGAAGGCAGCACGCTCTCGGTCCTGTTGCGCCTTAATCGCCGCCTGACTCGCATTGTTCGCCTTCTGATCCGCGACTGTTGCGGAATCTTTGACAGCGTCACTGCGTTGCTTGGCCGCCATCATCGTCAGAAGGTCGCTGTTCTGACTGGAGATGATATCCAGCATGTGCGTGGTCAACTGAGCGGTCGCCTGCATCGTCGGGGACATGTTCAGTTGGTCCTGGATTTCCTGCCGACGCTTGGCGAGCGTGCTCACATGCGAAATTACATCGTTGCCCTGCTGGAAAAGCTGCTTGGCCGTCTTGTCGTTGTTTTGCAGTAGCGTGTTCTGGTCCGTGAACCACTGGTCCGCCGATTTGCCTGACTGCGTGATGAGCGCCTGAACCTTGCTCGCGTACTCCGCGTTGCTTTGCAGCCCGCCGTACAAGTCCTTCAAGGCGTCGGTGTACTTGCTCAGGCCCGAAATATCGTCCTTGATGCTGTTGAACTGCGCAAGCATCGCGGCAGGATTGAGGTTGGTCGCCTGCTTGAGCTGGTTGAGCATCATCTGGTATTGATAAACCAGGTTGGAGTCCTGATAAACCTCACCCTTCACCGCGGCCGCCGCAGTCATGGTGTTCTGAATGAAGTTGGATGCGTCGAATACGGGCATGTTCGCATTAGCGTGTTGCACAAATCCGAGCGTCAAAACACCGGTGGCTGCGACGCAGCGGAGCAGTTTTTTCATCATGGCGATACCTTTATCTAATGCGTTCAAGCGTTGACGAGCACGTCGCGCACGTAGTCCTCCCGCCAATGCGGGCTGCCTGACTTCACGTGCTTGTCGAGGAGCGCCTGCGCGCGACCATCCGAGCGCAGGTAGGCGAGCGCCTCCTTAGGGAACTGTGCCTGCAGCATCCGGCTTTGCTTCGCCGTCACCCACAGGTAGTCGCGGTTGGGCACCGCGTCGGAAATCATCTTGATCTGATGCTGCGTCAGACCAAACACGTCGCTGTACAAGCCTTGGTTGTTGATTGCGTCGCTGTTTGGCAGATAGATAATGTTCGGGATGTTCTCTTTCAGAATCTCGAAGTTCGGCACACGGGCCAACTGGCCGAGCGACTGCGTGGCCATCAGCAGCGCCGCGTTGAGCTTTCGGATCGTCACCGCCCAGATTTCGAGGCGGGCATAGAACTTCGGGTAAGTGAAGAAAAAGCCTGCCTCTTCGATCTCGATCACCGTGTAGCGCTTGCCGTCGAGGATCTGCGCGATTCGGTAGAACGCATAGTCCATGAACAAGGCGGCGGCGACCGGGAAATTCTGGAACAGATCGCCCATCTCGATCGACAGGTCGTCCGAGATTGCGAAGCCGTCGTCGGCGTGGTCGAAGAACTTGCCGTTCTTGTTGCCCTCGGTCCAGACTTGCAGGCGCTCCCGCAGGTCCGCTGGAAGCAGCGTGATGAGGCCCGAAAGGCGCCACTTCTCGGGCGGAAACCCGAGCGCCAGCGTCCGGATACGCTCGTAAATCTCGGTCTGCTGCTGCGGGGTGCAGGTGTAGTCCTCCCCCTCAATGGCAAGCTGCACCCAGTCCGCGACGTACGACCAGTGCTTCTCTTCGGAGATCAGCGAAAGTGGATTGACCGAGGTCGCCGCCTCAAAACGCCCGGTCGCGTCGATGAACCGGCCACCAGCGAGCAACGTTGGAATGCGGGTCGAGCGGTCCTTGTCAAAACGGATGCGGCGCGCCCCGTGGCGCCCGGTCTGCGTCACCAGGTAGTTCAGGAACACCGACTTACCGGCACCGATTGGGCCGACGACCAGCGTGTGCGCTTTGCCGCCTGGATGATGCAAGTCGAAATACTGCAGCGTGCGATGGCGGGTCGGCAGGCACGTGAGCGGGCCGGTTTTCGTACCGGACTGCTGCGTCAGCCATTCATTGACCTTCGAACCCTCGCCCACGCTGCAGAGCGGCGCAATGTCGGAGACGGCAGGTGTCTCAACGAACTGCAGGCGCTTCTGCTGGTCCCAGCGGCCCGGCAGCGTCGCGCTCCACGAGGCGAACAGGTTCGTCTTTTCCAGGATCACGCCAAAGCCCGCGTTGCCGATGACGCCGACCACCTGACGCGTCGCGTCCTCGCACTCCTCAGGCGTGCTCCCATAGACGACCACCGAAATGTTTGCGAAGCCGTACTGTTGACCCTCGGCGTCGAGCTTCGCGAGCGCGTCGCCGGCTTCCTTCGCAAGGATCTCACGACCTTCGTCGTTTTTCTGCTCTTCCTTCGTTGCCCACTGCTTCAGGATCGCGACCGGATTGAAGGCCGCGACCTTATAAAAGCCGCGTATCTTCTTGATGTACGCGCTCGCCCGCGAAGTGTCGAGGAATCGGAACATCACACAGACGTCCAGTTCCGCGTCCACCTGGGAGAGCACGTCGAGCGCCGCTTCTTGAAAGCCCATCCATTCCTTGATGCCGATGACGCGGGCGTACAGCTTGCCGTGCGCCGATTCGAACATCAGCTCGGTCGCGCCGATCGTCACTTCCGTTTCGGTCAAATGCGTATCAAGCATCGTGACCGGGTAGCGCACGCGACGCTTGGGCGTCGACGGATTCGCTCGCTGATGCAGGAACGAGAGCACGTTCTGAAGCTGAAGCCGCTTCATCTTCAGGCGCGTAACGCCGCCGACAAAGCCGTCGATCACCGATTCAAACCGCTTGATCTCGTTCTGAATCTTGGTCAGGTCGAACGCAAAGGCGCTGCGCGCGAGAATCGTGTCTTTTGCGGCTTCGAACATCGCCACAGCCAGGTTCTTGCCGCCGACCGTCATGTGGTAGCTGATCTTGTCGAAGATCCGCGAGATGCCGGTTTCAGGCGTGAACGCCAGCGCCAGCGAGTGCGAGTTTTTGAAGTACTTGCCGCTGCCGATGATCGCCTGATTGATCGCATCGACGCGCGCATCGGCCTCCGACGCGAAGTTGCCGTCCATGCCACCCCGCACGCGCCGGTGCGACATGCGCCACCACGCGGTCACGCGATGGTCGAAGTTGCGGCATGCATGGTCGAGGTTGTCGCGGGCGGCCGTGATGTCGCCGGGATTGGGCGAATCTGCGTCGATGCCTTCAAACTCGAACACGGTCAGCAGCGACCCGTCCTTGTTGAGCACCAGTTCGGGCGTGACCATCGTCGCCCACGGCGCGATCTCCTGTACCGCGCGCTTGGTGAACATCATTTTCAGCATGGAAGGTCCTGATCAAACCCATACGGGCGCCTGAAGCGCGCGCTAAAACGGCTGCTCGGCCCCGGCTCATAGACGTCCGGGTAGCGGTTGTACACCAGCATCACGATTCGCCACCACGGGTCAGTCGAGCTTTTCCAGCGCAAGAACACATGCACCACCACGCCGACAATGAGAAACCCCGGTGTCCAGCTCGTGTAGGTGAGCAGCGCCGTCATCGTCCCGTTGAAAATGGCGAGTCCCCGGTCTGCACCGCCCATCTGGCGCGGCAATGAGAGGCCTCGACTAACCTTGTGTTGGCGCATATCAGCAGGCGTTGGCCATGTGGAAGTGGCTCTGCATGATCGGAACGGCCACCGAGGCGATACCGAGGCCGACCAGCACCACCGAGAAGGTCTTCGCGATGTTGCTTTCCGAGTTCGCCACTGCGACGCCGCCCAGCGTGATGAGCACGATGCCGATGCCATAGAGGTACGGGCCGCTGATCAAGTTGCTGATCGTGCAGATGATGTCGGTCAGACCCGTCAGGTTCGAAAAATCGCCCGCAGCCATTGCCGCAACCGATACGACGCTCAGCAGCGCGCCGACCAACATCGACTTGCCCGGACGCAGACGTTTTGCCACCGTCGCGGCTCTGTTGAGTACCTTCTTGCCCTTCATTTGATGCTCCCGTCAAAAAACGCGTTGTAGGTCGTAATCGTTGTTTTTGAATCCCCTAATTTCGAGGATTTCGGAGACATGCCGCATCTCGCCGGTGCGCTTGAAGTGCACGACGTAGTTGAAGCAGTCAGCGATGTTTTTGCGCATGTCTTCCAGCTCCCACCGCGATCCGGTCGGAATGCCGAGCATGGCGAGCGATTCGAGGCGGCTCAGCGCGGTGCGCCCGTTGTTCGCGTGAATGGACGCGAGGCCGCCATCGTGGCCAGTGTTGAGAGCCTGCAGCAGGTCATAGGCTTCGCCGCCCCGGACTTCACCAACGATGATGCGGTCGGGGCGAAAGCGCAGGCACAGCGCCACGAGCAGCTGCGTCGTCACGTTCGTATCGGCATTGGAAAGTAGCCGCACGCGATTGGGCACGTGCAGCTTCAGTTCCATCGTGTCCTCGATGGAGATGACCCGCTGGTCGGACGGGATCTGCTCAATCAGCGCGTTGAGGAACGTCGTCTTACCCGCCGACGTCCCGCCGGCGACGAGCACGTTCTTGCGCGACTGGACGAGCGCGACGAGCGCGCGCATGAGCGCTTCGTCCTCGATGCCGTCCTCGAAGTGAATGGCTTCCGCGTATTCCGGTCGGGCGTTCGCTGCGGAAAAGGCGCCCATGTTCACGTAGTCGGACAGCGTGAGTTTCGATTCACGGTGCTTCCGGATGCTTAGCGCATGACCGTCGATCGACGTCGGGCTCATGACCGCCGCAATACGCAAGTTCTGGTGACCGGCGTTAATGATGCCCTTATCACTGCCCGCCTTCGCCGACTTCTCAACGGACGAGGCGAGCGAGTGAATTGCGCCTTCGAGCTGCTCGGGGCGCAGGTCGATGTTCTCGCGTGTCATTACGCCGCGACGTTCCACCCAGACATTGCGGTAATCGTTGATCATGATTTCCGCAAGGTCGGGCGAGTCGAGCAACTCGCGCAGCGGCGAAAGCGCATGGAAGAACATGCGCACGGCTTCAGCTTCGAGGGGTCGCAGCTTTAGGATGTGATTGTCGGCAGACTCGAACATGCGATGCTTTGTGGGCGATCTAACATGTCGGCTATTGTTGGTGTTGGCAAACGCGCGCAGGCAGCGAAAGAGGCGTCAAATTCAGCAGCTTTCTCCGCGAGTGCAGCGATATCTTCGGGGGCTGTTATGGGAAGGCCCGCCGATTTTTCGCTGACCGCGGCGACCAACGCTCTCCGGAGAGCGTCCCACTGCACTCGTCGCTTACGGTAAATTACTGAATTCAAAACAAAAAATGCCTGTTACAAAATGATCCGGATATTCACATCCCCCTTAGTCGGATAACTTTTTGCATTATGAAACGTAGCGTTTGACTGGCGGTACTGACCCGGCTTGCTATATTTGACGTTTCCGCCAGGAGTCCTCGGTGATGCGCGTCGGAAAACCAGTCAAGCCTCTGCCCCACCCCAACTGTGACTACTGCGGCACGCCCGCGACGCTCGTGCACGCCGGTGACGACGCTTACCCTTACCGCGACGATCACAGCCCATTGTGGCTTTGCGCGGACTGCCAGGCGTGGGTCGGCGTGTTTCCGCGCAGCAGGCGCAATGTGCCGCTCGGGCGTCTCGCCGACGCTCGCCTACGCGACCTGAAGGCGAAGCTCCACGCGGCGCTCGAGCCGTTGGTTGCGGCGAAGGTCAGGCGCGATGGCTGCAATGTATTTGAGGCGCGCGCCAAGGCAATGAAATGGCTCGCCGGCGAGATCGAGGCGGACGCGGAGAAGTGCTCGATCCATACGCTCGACGCGGACCAATGCGAGCGCGCGATCGCTGTCGTCGAGCGTTTCCAGCGCGCCCGCACCGCTAGCCCTTCAGAACCGGCGTGGGAAGATCGTTAACACGGGCAGTCAACCAAACGTTTGCTATGTCTCGCACTCTTCCCTTCCAGCGCTCCGCTCAAGCGGCTCGTGCGCGCCTCACCAAGGCGCAATTGCTCCCGATCCCGCGCGCCGTCGCCGATGACCTCGCGCTTCGTGCCCACCTGTCGTTGGAAGCGATCCGCGGTGCCTGCGACCACATCGGCCCCGCGCAGCACATCACCGAAGTCGTGTTGCTCGGCAAGTTTCTCAGCGAGGCGGGTCACGGCGAGTTTTCGCACGAATCGCTGCTGGCGGCCGACCGGACAATGGCCGAGGTGTTCGAAGGCGGCCGGCAGACCGGTACGTGGGGCGTGGCCTCCGACGCCGCGTTTGCGCTGCTCGCTGCGATCGTCAGCATGTACGACCGGCAACTCCGCAGCGCGACGCTCGGCGCGCTGACCACGGCGAGCGACCGTCTGGAAAGGTTCAAAGGCGGCGAGGCTTACCAGCCGCTGCAGAAACGCCGCGCCTGAGCCTCGCGCGCAGTCGAAAAAAAAGCCCGGCAGATGCCGGGCTTTCGTTTTTCAGGGAATGCCCGGTCAAGCCGGGGACTAGCAAATCACTTCCACCGTCTCGCCAAACGGCGCTTTTCGAGCCCGTGGCAGAGGCGTAGTTGACGCCCACAGCACCGGGTAGTGCGGCGCGACCGTCGGGAAGCGCCCCACCATATCTGTCAGATAAACCAGAAAGGCGGGGTTCATGCCGTCTTCCGCGACCCGGTTGAACGGATCGACGAACGCCGTCCCGCCCCCACCACGCACGGGCTTGATCTCCGCCGAGTCGCCTCGCTCGAAGATCTGCACCTGCGTAACGCGCGTGTCGCAATCCATCACGATCAAGCGCGCGGGCTTCAACGAGTGGAAAACCGCAAGGATCTCCGCGTCGAACTGAGCCTGCGTCTCGTCGAACACCGAACCGCTGGAGTCACGCACGAAGACCGCGTCGCCGATCGCCGGTGTATGCAGCGCGGGCAGATAGAACCCGAGATGCAGATACCGGCGGTTAGGCGTCGCGAAGCTGTAGTCCGACGGTGACGACTGCTGCGCGAAGCGATGCAGCACCGCGCGCCAGTCCACCACAGGCCGAACCGCTTCACCGGCCATCGCCTGCAGATCGCCGGGGAGCTTGCCGCGCATCGCGGCCGCTTTCGCGGCTTGCGTGACGGCAATCTTCCACTCCGCCTCCTTCACCGGTTTGTCCGGACCTTTGTAGGGACGCACTTCGCCGAATGAGCCGGGTTTCGCTTGCTGATCGGCGGGCGCCTGCCCCGGCGCGGTGCCGTTCTGGCCACCTGGTTTCGGAGCCTGCTTGCCGTTCGGCTGCTGCGGATCTTGCGGACCCGGCTGCGGCTGCTGCTGGTTCTGCGGCTGCTGTTGATGCTGCTGCGGAGGCTGTTGCTGCTTTTCCTTCGCCTCCTGCGTCAGCAAACCGTAGATCTCCTCGGCCGACTTGCCCGTGTAGCGCGGATCGACAAGCGCCCCTTTCGGCAAAACCATGCCCGACGACAGCACGATCGGGTTGATCGCGTAGTCACAGGCATCGTTCCATCGGTCGGGATCGCGCGCGCCCTGACGCCAGCAGTGGCCATTGGCCACGTGCAGCACCTCGTGCGCGACGACGCCGCGCACTTCAAGGTCGCTGAGCGACTCCATGTACGTCGGGTTGTAGCCCAGCGTCTCGCCGTCGACCCAAAACGTCTTGGCCGACGGATCCTCGCGAACATCCAATCGGAGCGCGAGCGCCCCGAAGAATGGTTGCGAGAGAACGAGCTCGGTGCGCTGCCGGGCAATGCGCGGATGGACCGCGCTACTACCCAGCACAACATCGTTGCGGTCCATGACGCCCCCTTACGCGACGAGGCGCAATTGGCTTGCACCCGCCGATTCGACTTCCATCGGCTCCGGCTGCATGCCCATGAACGCGGCCATCAGCCCTTCGATCTCCTGTGCCTTGCTAGCCACCTGAGAACGAAGCACGCGCGAGTCCTTCAGTTCCGCTCCCGTGTGCACGGCCAGATGCGTCTTGGCCTGCTCGAGGATGTGCGTGAGCTGCGGGTCGTTAGCGAAGTTCAGCTTCGGCAGCAAGGCGCACAGTTCACGCACGTTGTTGGCGACGTCCAGTCGGACGTTGCCCGTCGCATACAGCCGATTGGCCATCTGCGACACGGCTTCGTACAGACGCCGCACCAGGTCCTCGTTCGCGGTCGCGATCGAGGCCAGAACGTGCTGGTCCAGTTCGCTCTTGAGCGTGTTGAGCACGTTCGCCGGAAGCTCGACGCCGAACTGGCTCGCGTCGGGAAACGGCAGAACGGCCATCTTCACGCCGAACTTCGTGGTCAGCTCAGCGAGGGTCGGATAGTCCGCCTCGTTGAAAAGCCCATTCAGTTCTTCGCGAGCCGCTTCCTTCAGGTTCAGATAGTCAGTCAGGAATACGGAGACCGCCAAGTCGAACTCGTCTTTCAACGAGCGCATCTTTTCGGCGAAGTCCATGTAGACCATCGTCGGCAGCAGTCGCACGCCCAACTGGTCGTACTTCAGCGTGTGGTCGTAGAAGTACGAGCGGATGCGGCCGGCGAGCGTCACAACTTCTGCGAAGCTCGGCGCGTGCTCGGGCAACAGGCGTTTGTTGAATCTGCCGATGCCCTTTGCGTGGTGCTTGCTCTCGACTTCCTGCGTCACCTTGCCGTCGAAGCGGCGGGCGACCCAGGTCGAAATCGTGACGGAGCAGAGCATGACCTTCGATTGGATGGAAGTGATGTCCATGAGAAAACCTCGTAGAAATGGAATGGATGAAGCAAAGAAAAAGGCCCTGAGCGTCCGAAGACACGACAGGGCCAACATGGGTGATGCTGAGAAAAGTGGAGTGCTTGTTACTCGCCGCGGATGATTTTTCCGATCTCTCCGGCTTGCGCGGCAATGAAGGCATACGAGTTCTGGATCTGCGGCGAGCGCTGGACAGCGTCTCGCACGAGCAGCGCCGCAAACTCGCGATGCCCTTCACCGATCAGACGCTCGGTGTAGCGCACGACGCGATCAAAGTTGTTTTCGTTCGCGCGTGCCGCAAGCGCGGCCGCGACCGCGTACAACGCCGCCGGCATCGTCGGAATCATCGCCGTGTCAGGCGCGAGAAGAATCGCGTCCGGATTCGGCAGTTCGCGGAAGATCTGGAGGAAGCCAACAAGCTCGGTTGCGGCACCCTCTCCCACCGAACCGGCGTAGGAGATGTGCTCCAGGTGCTTGGCGACTACATCCATGGTTTTCGCCACGAACCCCCAGCTACGCGGGCTCGGTGCGTTTTCGATATCGCGCGACGTCTTCTGCACGGACAGCAAGTCCGGACGGAAGCGCAGGAACGCGATGAGCGCGGGCGGGATGTTTTCGCGCACGGCCCACTGCGTCCAGTCGTCGATAGTCGGTTCCAGCTCTACCACCGTGGCGAAACGCGAGATCACCGGATCGAGAATCCCGGAGACACCAGCGTTGTCAGTGCGGCGGTTCGTGGCCGCGAGGAAAGTGACCTGCGGTGGCAGCACGTGCTCACCGACGCGCCGCGCGAGTAGCAACTGCATCTTCGCGGCTTGCACGGCGGGCGAGGCCTGCCCAAGGTCATCCAGAAACCAGATCAGCGGGCGTCTGGCGGTCATCGCGCGCTCCAAATCCCCGAACGGCAGGAACTTGGCGGTCGTGCCGTCGGGCGAAGGAAACGGCAACCCTTTCGAGTCGGTCGGATCCTCGACAACCGGGTGACTGATGAGCAGTTCGTGATCAGTCGCATGTGCGGTCTGCTCGACGATGTCGCTCTTGCCGATGCCGGGGCGGCCAGTGATGAGCACCGGCAGACGCTTCGGCACGTACAGCGAGAGGAGTTCGGTGAGTTGAGCGGGCGTGACTTTCATGATGGCTTCCAAAGAGAAGCCCCATAAAGACTACGCCCGTAGGGACGTGGTCCCTCAGGGGCAAGATATGAAAAAGCCGGCTCGTAGCCGGCTTGATCGATGCGTCAGTGACGCGGGTGATAGATGCAGTGTAGGGGTCGAGCGGTCAGGCAATTCGTGGAAAGGTCACTATTTCGCATCGTCTTAAGCTTTGGCGCTGGCGCAACCGACGAAAAAAAACCCGGCACGTAGCCGGGTTCCTCGAAGGTGAATTAGCTCGCGCGCCGTTCGAGCGCCACGCGCGCGTAGGCGAGCGTACCGTCGTTTGCACGAAGCGATACCTGCAACTGCCGCACAGGATCTGCGAGCGCGTAGCGCACGCTCGTCCCCTGCCGCAGGCTGACGATCTGCGAGAAGCCGTCGGCGATCGTGCGATCTACCCACTCCGCACCGGTCAGCACCGCGCAGTCTTCCGCACGAACGCGCGACATCTCAGCCGCTTCGCGAGCGCGAGCGACCTCGCGGGCGACGCGCCTCGCCTCACGTTGGGAAACCGACAACGCCTCCCACTCTGCTTGCTGTGCGGCGTCCATCCCCGCCAGTTGGAAGATGCCCCGGCGCCGAGCCGCAGCTCGAACGCCGATGAGCTTGATCCCGAACACCTCGTGCACCGCTTGCTTGCTCGCGCGGTTCGCATCGTCGGGCCGGTCCAGGATACCGAGGAGATAGGACATGTCGGCCGTCTGCACTGCCTTCGCAAACTCGTTGGCGAAAGTGTGCGTGTGCCTTCCGTGATCGAGAATGGCCAGTTGCGAGTCGAGTTGGAAGCGGCGGGCGCTGATGCTGCCCGAATTCCGCGCCTTCTCGAGTTCCGCTAGCCGGTTGTCACGCGCGCCGTCGGCGAGCGTGCGCCGCAGTACCTCCGCAAACTGGCAGGTCGGTAGGCCGACATCGACGGGCTTCAGGTACGCCTCAGGCAAAGGATGCGCTTCGAGAATGCCCTTCGCGTACAGCAGGTCGTCGACTTCGACTGTCGTTGGCGAGTTCGGCACGAGACCCATCAGCATCGAGAGCAGCGCGGCATTGTCAGAGGTGATCGCCTGGTTCGAATGGCGCATCACCGTTGCGAGCGGCACGAGCTTCGCAAGCGGCAACGCACCACGCAACTCCGGCACCGCGAGAAGCGGCTTGGCCCATTGCAAGTCGGAATCGAACTTCGACAACGAAGCGTAGTCATCGATCACCGCCTGCGGAACGGGCTTGCCCGCCGCGAGCGCGTAGGCGACATGAACCTCGTGCCGACCGTTGCTCTGTCGATTGTCCAGCACTGAGCCGGAGTAGCGAAAGCCGAACCGACGCTCGGACTCGTCCTGCAGCAGCTCGAACAGGTCCAGCCCGCGACGGCCGCTCTTAGCCGCCTCTTCGTTGGCTTGCGCCATCTGGTCCGAGGAGAACAAATACAGCGGCTCGCGCGCCAGATCAAAAGCCAGATAAAGCAGTTGCCAGTGCTCGCGCCGGATTTGCCACGCTTCGAGCGCGGCGAACGACGGTCTGAAGTAGGTCGCGTCGATCTCGTCGATGAGCGACAGGAAGAGGCTTGTCGCCGTTCCGGGCCGACGAACGGTCAGCTTGCCGTTATAGCGAGTAACGGATACGGAGTGGCTGACGAACGTGAGCGCGATCTCTGCCGCGTCGACTGCTGCGACGCTCGCGTCGTCTCGCAGGAAACGGAGCACTTCGAGCATCGTACGGAAGGAATGGGCGGAGCCCGCGAAGGAAAGCTGATACATGGTCGATCGCCTCGGAAAAATTGCGGGCAATCGCTCCCTGTCGGGTCGATGCCCGGCAAGGGTTAAGTGCGCCAAAACGGGCGCGGATACGAGTTGAGAAGCTATTACGCCGCGTCGATTAGACGGGCAATCAGACGAGCGAGCGACCACGCGTGGTCAGTCGAAAACACCTTCGCCCGGAGCAACGGCATGATCGCGTAGGTGCGGTCGAGCGAGTCGCTAAGCTGCGGTCGGCTGATGAAGTCGACATGAATAAGCCAGCCCTCGCTGTTTCCCATGCACACGGAAACGGAGATTCGTTCGTATGACGACGGCTCGGGCCACGGTCTGCTGTGGCGCGCTCCGTACATGGCTTCGTTCGCGTCGTCCTGCAGGTTCGCGTGACAAAGCCACTCGGGTTCGAGCTCCGTTCCGCGCACGATGCGGCACAGATCTTGGAAGACCTGATCGACCGTTTTGCCGTCGGTGTCGAGCCGCGCGACTGACGTGATATCGACTACGCCATCGGCGCTGATACCGTTGGTGACAGGGTCCGACAGCACATCGGCGTTTGCTTGAGACATAACCAGCTCCTGAAATGAAAAACGCGCCCGGAGGCGCGCTAGAAAAAGGAAGTCAAAAAAAAACCGCACCCCAAAGGGTGCGGTCTTGTCTGTGGACTCAGCTTGCGCTGTGTCGAATCATTTGCCCCACTCGCGTTCGCGATCGGCTTTTTGCCCGTTATGCCCGGTCCAGAGGAAGAAACCGGCAATGGAGAGGCCAAGCACTACCGTGAAAATCGTCGCACCCATTTCACTCTCCTTTCATATTGAAATAGCCGCAGTACCATAATACTAACCCAAGCGCTGCAAGTGCGATCGTGTTCACTGCTGTTAGCAGGTCCCACGACGCCGCCGAATGCGCGTAGCCTACTGCGCCGACTATTGAGGCCGCTGAGAGCGTATGCAGTAGACGCCCGTTCTGCTGGCGCTGGTCCTTGGTCGGCGTCTTAATTGCATGAACTATCTGCCGCCATCCGGGGCGTGGGCCCGCTGGAATGGTGACTGCGTATCCGCCGCCGACATTCGTCACCGGCAGGATGTAGCCCATGTACTCAAGTGTGAACGACGGCGAACACTCCGACTCCTCCATCTTGCCGAGTAGCCCGAGTACACGCGGTGCCAGATGAACCTGACCTGTTGTTGGATCGAAAGTCACCCGGTCCATGATCGTGGTGCCGGAGCTGTACTCGATTTTCACCTTCGCCAGCTTCATCGACGACCTCCGCACTTCAGATCGATGCCGCCAGCCAAACGCAGACCGTCCAGCATCGCTCGATAGCCCGCGGGCGTCTCGAGTTGCGTCAGGGCGACGTGGTTCTCGCCACCGCCCGTAAGGTCGGAGCGGCCGCGCCAGGTTCTGAAGCTCAGCTCGACACCTGAACCTCCTCGACGCTCGAGCACGTCGACAAACAAGGTCTCGGTACGCAACGACACCCGTACGGCAGCATTGCCGCGGCGGGTATCGGTGACGATCTCGTGAGCATGCGCCGGAATACGCAAGTCCTGGGCGACTCGTCGCAGAACGCGCGTCGCATGACGTTGCAGAGCCGCTTTCGCGCCGGCATTGGCACTACTGCGGTCCGCATAAAACACTCGGGGAAATTTCATGATTGCCTCATTGCAGACGAGGCAGGTCCCTTGCGGGGAGCCTGCCCCGCAAGGGTTGGCGCGGTTTTCACCGCGCTATCAAGATTGTCGGTCCCGCTAGCGACCGGGCTTTAATGAGTGATCCGGTAGCCGGACCCATTCGAGACGAGAAATACCTGCTGACCAGGAGCGAACTGCTGATCGTCGACCTGCGTGACGACCACCGTCTGACCGTTGGCGCGACGAAGGAAGACTTCGACACCGCTGTGGCGAGACATAACGGCGCTTACGCGCTGAGCCACCAACCCGGAAACCGAGCCGGAAAGCGCGCCGGCGATATAGCGGCCGCTACCGTTGCCGATGACTTGCGAGCCCAGGAACGCACCTGCTGCTGCGCTGAAGATCGAAGCAATGCCCGACGAGCCAGAATTGCTCTCGATGGTGATCGGGCGCACGCGCAGGATGGTTGCCTGCTCGAACTGGCCGATGCTTTGAACGTCGTAGCGCTGGTAGGTATCCGGCGAGCCGAAGTCCGCCGTGGCGCAGCCAGTCAGAGACGAAAGAAGCAACACGGAACAGAAAAACTTGATCATGGATCACCTCGATTGAATGTGAGGCAATCCATTCCCGAAGGGGCTGGTTTGCCCCAAAGGGAAGAGAAACGGGAATTACGCAGCGAAAAGCTACGTGAGTCAGTGGGTGACCGAGGCGATTGCCGTCGAGACGTACACGACGACAACGAGAAACGACAGAATCTTCCAGGCTTCGGCGTCCTGCTTGGCGTACCAGGCGAGGCTGCTGAGAGCGTGTTTGAGCATGGGAAACATGGGCAACTCCCGAAATGTAGGAGCCGCCCTTGATGGGAGGCTCCCATCAAGGAAAGATTTGGACCTGAAGAAACGGCGTCCAGCGAACCGCACTGGACGCGTCATTTACGAAGACCTACGAGGCGGTATGGCTGAGGTGATGCAGTCTGACACGACCGCTTTGCACCAGATGCCGTTCGGCTGGACGGTTGAGCGAATAGTCCCAATCCACCATTGCCGTGCCGTCGCTCCACACCGAATGAATGCGTCCGGTGTAAAGCTGCGGCGGGCTGGCCTCGACGTCCTGACCGACCACACGCTGATTCGCCATGAAACCGTTCTTGCTGGAAACTTTGACGACAGGTGCGAGATTGCGAGACATAGACAACTCCAAAAAAATAGTGGGAGCTGTCTCCCGGAGGGATAGGCTCCCGACGGGACGAAAAAAGGCGACCAACGAGGGTCGCCAGAAGATTGCCGTCATAGACGGCTGGAGAGAAGCTGGTCCTCCAGCACGCTGGAGGGGTAGGTCGATGCGCTAAAGCGCGGGGAATGGAGCCAGTCTACGGAGTCGGCCGAGCCGTGGGCCGCCGAAAGCTCAACGAATCGCTAAGCCTTTCACTCGAACCGGAGCCGGCGACCGCACGCGTTACAACGAGAATGAAAAAAGCCGACAAGATGCGTCGGCCGTAGAACATCCGCAATCGAGGGGAACAGGCGGATGCTGAGAGAGATTTAAGTATATGACTACCGCAAACGTTTGCAAGGAGATTGTCGCCCCGGGAAGCGAGCGATGCAAATTCGTCGGATGGATGGCACATACATTGCGCTAAGTTAACCTTTCTTTCTCACGCAGCAGAAAACCGTGAATAACTTCAAGCGACTGCCTGCATCGACGCCTGCAGCGACGCATAAACGCACGGCTCGGGAAGCCGACTTTGAGATCGCTCATCTCGAGGCCATCGTCAAATGTCTGCCCGCCAGCCCGATGCGGGTACCTGGACTGACGCCCGCCTACTGGCGGAGCCGAGCGACGGCGCTGGATCGTAATTACATGCTGCTTCCGCCGCAGACGGCGCGGATCAACGCACTGCATCGCGCGATCGACGAGTTCGAGGGAGCCACCGCTGAAAGTGCGCCGCTCAGAGAGGAGCGCGCGGCCGCCTAAAGAGCACCCAAACGTCGCACTCACGCGTGAGGAAGTGGCGGTGCTCGCGACCGACGCGGTCGTCGCGATCGGGCTGGAGCCGGCGGCACGCAGCGAAGACAAAAAAAGCGCCTGCTCCATTGCTGACGCAGCGCTTGAAAGTCCGTCGCAAAGCCGAGGGCCGTCGACGAACCTGAGAGAGAGGCCATTCTAGCCATCGACATCGAAGCCGATGCATTGAAAAGGTCGCTAAAAAGCTCGCGATTCGAAAAAAACAGCGCTCCCAACGGACAGGAAGGGAAGAAAAAATGCGGACACGAAGGAGCGCGCCGACAGGAGCGCGAGCTGCGAGTACCGGTGCGACGCTGGGTGCCTATTTCAGGCGAAGAAAAGGCCATCCAGGGATGTGCCCTGGATGGCCTCAGTTTTTATTGTTTTTGTATGGTCTGGTCTCTCAGCACCCTTATGAACGGGTAGGGGCAATATAGACTGACAAAAGGACACAAACTGTTGGATACGTCACGTTTTGGTTCTCTCCACCCGCATCGGCCGGTCGGATGTCGACGAGACCGTCTTTTGTGAGCGGGCTTTTCTTGCTCACCGCGGCTTACCGACTAGGCTATTACTGCGCGTCCCCGTGGCTGTGGGCGCGCGCTGTTGTAGATCACGTCCGTTAGCCCGCTTTCGTTCACCGCGTTGCGGGCTTTTCTTTCGGTAGCTCCTCTTAAAGCCCCGCCTACTTGACTTTGCGCTGTAGCTGCGAAGATGAATCACCTACCCCGATTCTTCTTCGCCCATGCTCCAGACCATCGATCTTTCTTCGCTTCGCGCCCGTTCAAGCGGCGACGTTCCAGCGCGTGCCCGTAACGTCGCACTTGTGCCAGAGGTGTCGGCGCTGCTCGCGAGCGACGCTGTCGTCGCTATCGGCGTGAGCGGCGGCAAGGACAGCGTCGCCTGCGCGCTCGCGGTTGCCCGCCATCTGGACGCCATCGGCCACAGCGGTCCGCGCGTCCTCGTTCATTCCGATCTCGGCCGTGTTGAATGGAAGGACAGCGGTCCGGCGTGCGAGCGTCTTGCCGCCCATCTCGGCTGGGAACTGCTCACGTTGCAACGGCAAGCCGGTGACATGCTCGCCAGATGGGAGAAGCGCTGGTCGAACAATGTCGAGCGCTATCGCGAGTTGTCTTGCGTCCGGTTGATCCTTCCTTGGAGCACGCCGTCGATGCGCTTTTGCACGTCTTACGGTGACCGAGCGAGAGTAAACGACCGCGCTGCACGCTGACACACGGGGACTTGAAGGTTCCGATGCTTGCGAGGAACTGAAGATGGTCAACAACCTTCATTCAACGCGATCGGACGGCGCGATTTGTTGACAGCTTTACGCGGACAGCATGGCGCTGCGGCGCAGGTCCTGGTCACGTCCGCAGGTCTCAGGCGGCCACAAGCGTTCGGTCGGGGTCGCCATCCAATGCGAATCGCCAAGGTCTCGTCCGCCCACGCTCAATGGCTGGTCTTCGGCGAGCAGATCGCAGGTGACATTGCCTCTACGCGGCCAGTAGCTGACCTCCCTTCGCCAGTTGCGGGTAGGACCGCCGTGGCATCAACCTTGCGGTCCTTTTGGGGAAAAACATTCAGGGCGCAAGGGATGAAAGCAACAATTTGGGGACATACACGGCTGCCGGACGGGCATCAAGAGATTCATCGCTTTGCTTTCGAACTACACGACGGAAGCACGGCTCCGCCCGTTCGCGAGTCTATTTCTTTGCGCACCGCTCGTGTTGTCGTCGCACATCTACACGATGGCAACGCATTAATCCAGATGTTCCGAGCCATCGTGAATAGCGAGCCGACGGACTACGATCACTTGGTCGGACAGACCTTTGAGGATGATTTCATCGAAAATGGTCCGAGCGATCGCATCGATGAATCGCGGGAATGGCAAAACGCTGATCGCTGACGCCCTGACATTGACGAAATTCGGACCGCGGGGCGCTTGTCGGCCACGAGCTCCCGGCCAAGGTCGCCATCCACATTGAATCGCCAAGGTCTCGTTCGCCCCCCGCTCAATGGCCGGTTTCCGGCGAGCAAATTGCCGGTGGCACTGCCTCGACCCGGCCAGCAAGCGTCGTTCGTTGGCGCCGCCTATGAGTCGCTTCCATGTCCGTTCCGCCTCAGCGACCGGACCTTTGGTTCAAGCAATACTTGTGGGATCTCCACGGAATAGTGCGCGCCTGTGGTGCATCGCGTGCATTCACAAGGGCAACAATAAGAACCGGCTTTTACCGAAAGGCTGCTCGGGGACGAGTTGACCAGCGTCAGTAATCTACGAAGTAGAGCATATCTCTTACATCGTCGCCTCGTCGATACGAGGCGCCGCTGTTCGAGCGTGCCGTCGCTTGCGGCTCGCTCTCACACGAACAGGCAAGGCGCAGTTCGCGCTATTCAGCGACTTTTAAACCAAGAAACGGTAAGTCGGCGTCTGAACGACGCGTGCGATGCAATACCACAAGGAGATCCAAAGTCTTGGTGGAAACGATTTGTCATATGCTAATGTCAGCGATATGCGCTCTGAGAAAAGCAAATCTGACTTCTTGCTAAAGGCAGGTATTGCAATTTAAGAACCGAAAGAGCTTCGTGCCTCGCCTGACCGATGCGATATTGAGTAAAGGTATGACGAGGAGAAGGAAAATGAGGAACGCTGCTGACACGCTCCAATTGGCTTTCTTGTCTGATTCCACCGTCAAGATACGCCTCGACTCGTTGGATTTCTTCGTGAATGGTCGAAAGGGTCGCTTCCCGGGGACGCGCGCCCGCGACTTTGTCGTTCAGGTCATCCGGCACTGGCCCAACGTCGCGGATTACGGGCAATTGAGCGTCGTGACGTCGATCGGGCTCGACGCGAACTTCGCCAAGCTCGCGTATCACGCGAAGACCGCGCTGGCCGCAGCGGGGCTCAGCGTCGATCTCCTGAGGGCCGTGCGCGGCGAAGGATACGGACTCGTGGAGGGGTGGACCGTTGTTCACGAGTCCGTCAACCCTCTTGAACTCGCGCGAGGCTATCTGGCGGAATTGCGCGTCGCGCTCGACCAAGCACAACAACACGTCACCCGTGCACATCTCGAAACCAACGCAGCGGGACTGATGTACGTCGTGCGCACCCCGACAGTGAGGAATATCGCATCGCGCAACTACACGCTCATCGAGGATGCGGGATGGCAACTCATTTATTTGCTGAGCGAACCGACCACGGATCTCCTGCGAGGTCAGCGTCTCGTCGAACTGAAAATGAAGATCGAATCACTGGCGAGCTACGTCCTGCTGTGGAGACTCGGCGATGGAAATCTGATGAACGCACGCGACTGGCGCTCGGATTTCCTCAACGAAAGCGAGGCGCTGTTTTCGTTGGTGGAAAACATGGTGCATGCGATGCTCGAACGTCGTGAGCCTTGATGCCCGGATCGCGATGCGGGCTCACGGCGCGAGTCCCTCAAGTTCGAGCCCGAGCCCGGCGAGCGTAGTCAGGCGGGGTCCCCAGCGCTCGCTCGAATCTATGTCGTAGGCGTAGAGCGGATCGATGGCGGCAGGCGTATGGATAGACAGATAATGACCGCGTCCGAGTAATTGCTCGTGAAGCGCTTCTCCGGCATCCGGGTCTTCCAGTAGTGTAGCGCGCAGCCGGCTCAGGCAATCACGGCTGTGGCGCCTTGCTGCCTCAGCCACGCGTACATACCCGCGTGACTGGGCGCGATCAAAGCATGGCCGCAGGTAAGCCGCGTAAGCGCGTGCGTAACGCTCCTGCTCGGCCACCGTCCTTCCCGCCTCAAGCAGAAACGCGAGGAACGTGCGTTCCGAGCAGCCATATTGCAGGATGTCGTGATACACCTGGTCGAGCGTCGCCTCGGCTGCGTCGGCCATCCGCAGGCGACGGAACAGATGCCCGAGCGCGACCCGAAATCCCAACGCTTCGTGGTGGAGACCGTGCGACGTATTCTCGAAGAGATTGCGGATGCAGATGCTCATTGCGAGACGCAGGTCGGACTCCTCCTTGGTTGCGCCGAGCGTGGCGATGTACGTATGAGCGACATCCCTGACCAGCGCCGGGCCGCGCTGAGATTCCATGTGCTGATAAATCTCCCGCGCGCCTTGTATATCCCCGCCCAGATAGCGCAATTGAGCCTGCCGCGCACCGACGCGGGTTTCCAAATTCAGTCGCGCGCGTCGGGCGTCGAAGTTCGCCTCACCAACTGGCATCAGGCTTGAGAGAGCGGTCTTAATGGAGTCGAGCCTCGCCTTCGCGGCGTCCAACTCGTTGCGGGCGGCGAGGACGACGATCAGGTCGAGCTCATAGTCGAATCGCTCGAGCGGGCCGGAACCACGTTGCGATGTCAGCTCGATCAGACGCTCAAAGTTCCGCGTGGCTCCGGGAAGGTCGCCGAGGTCGAGTTGTGCATAGCCCACTTCTCGCAGATAGCGTGGCACATGCTCCGGACTGAGCGCCCAATGCGGTTCCCCCAGCCGGTTGTCTTGGCTCATCAACTGAAGCAGCTCTCCCGTCAACTGATAGGCGCCATGCTGCCTCGATAGCTTGCGGTTATGAATCGTGCCGCTCCGGCTGTTCCCGTTCAGCTCCTGCCAGAAGATTTTACCGAAGCAGAAATTGACAACCTCCACCGGATCGCATCCCAACAGCGTGTCATTCGGCGCGGAAGGAAACTCTCCGGTGATGTACGGCTCATCGGGCTCCGACCGATTGCGCGGTGAATTCGAGTTTCCGCACGCACGCATCAGATGACGAATGCTCTCCGCGAGGAATTGCATGCGGGATCGGCCCCAATGCGGCTCGATGGGAAACTCCGCCGTTAGCATCTCCTTGTTGTCCCGCAAGTGGTATAGGCGCCATGCGATCTGATGATGAACGCAAGCGCGTCCAAACGGATCCTGCTTGGCCCACTGGTCCTGGAGGACGGCGCGCAGGGCGAGATCCATCCGGTACAAGGACCGGCGGCCCTGCGATTGGCTGTCTAGTTGCACTAGGTGCGGCACCTTTTCGATGGAGTGCCGAAAGCCCTCGACCGTGGTCCGCGGCGCCATCTTGCCGAGCTGGGCAACTGCATCGTCGCTTAGCCAGTAGAGTGCGGTGCTGCACCATCGGAGCGCCCGCAGGACGGGCTGTCGTTTGCCCGACGGCACCGTCAGGGCTTGAAACCGAGCGTCCTCAAGGTACATGCGGATGTCATCCGGCAGTCGCTCGGGCGGCAGCGCGGCAAGGTGGTTCCAGCCCGCGGTTGGATCGAAATAGCTGAACGTTCGTAGTTCGATGCGAAGAACGCTAGAAGCCGAATGGTGCTCGGCCACATGACCGGCTCCACCTCTGAATTGCAGTACTGGCGCGCTCTTTTGAGTCTGGCGCCAACGTCATCCGCGATCACGTTATTCCTGAACTCGCAGAAACGCCTCCATTGTGACTCGAAAAATTCGCTGCGCTCCTGGCTCGTTCTGCTCCCGAAGGCCAACAGGCTTCCCATGTCGTTGACTACGGTGGTCCGCCCGGACGACAGCTCAACGGGCGGCTTGCCGATGAGGACGACGGGCGCCGGCCCCTCCTTACGCAGACAATCCGACCGCGCCTCGGAAATCAGATCGCACAGCTTGCTGGCGTTGTCGCGGGACTCCGGAGCGAGGCATTCCGCGTGAAGGACAAAAAGTACGCTTCGCATACGCCGCAGCGCCTGTAGGATCTGAAGTCCTGACGCGCGCCCTTCGAGGTTGAGGTGTTCACAAAGCGCATTCATCGCCGCATCGAATACGTCAACCGGTGAATAGGCTTCCTGTGCAAGAACGCCCCGGTTGTCCGCATCTAGGCTGGGCTTGATCAGATAGGTGTTGGTAATCTCGCACTGAGGTAGGGAATTGGCCGCCAGCGTGTGGGCGACGAACGAGGATCCGATTGGCGGTGGATCGGTCCAGCAGATGACGTTGAAGCGGCCATCGGTGATGTGATTGAGAAGGTGGTTGATCGCCCTCTCCTCTCGTGGATGCAGCGCAAGGCGTTTGAAGGGGAGGGTTTGAGCGACGATGAAGCTGCCGTGCGCCCTCGTGGGCCGAGTCGGCTTTGTGCGGCCAAACACCGTTGCGTCCATCACGGCGTCGATTTCCGATTCCGACCGACAATCGAACAGCCCTTCGCAAAGTAGCGCGTTCTCGATGCTTGCGAGGACGTCGCGGTCCTCCAAACGCTGACAGATTCGCTTTGGTGTGCTCGCTTTCGGATTGGTAAGCCTTGAATATTCGTCTGCTTGCAGTGGCCGGTCGGGAATCTTCAGCAGCGTGCAGAACCTCTCGCAGTCGAGTCCGCGAACCTTGCGCCAGTAGAGACGGTAGTTCTTTTGCACATATTTAATGATCCTGTCCGGCGACATCGTCATGCCTCCTGGTGCTTAACGAATCGGAAAGGACGGCGAATCCCCATCGGGGATAATAAGCCCGCGCGCCTGCTGGTCCGATTCTACTTGCCCCAATGAGTGAACGATTTCGTCAGTCATAAAGCGGCCGGCTTTCAATGGCCGCTTTCAACTCACATTTGCCGTGATTTGACAGCTTTGCAATTCACTACTAGGTACTGACTTCATAGCTCACGCGGATTTGCCCGCTTTTCTTTTTCACGGCAGTAACCCTTACCGACGCGAGCGTACCCAAACTTCGTACGTGCGTGCCGCCACAGGCAATGGGGGGATAGTCCCCGATACGAATGCACCGGTCGCGATAGGGATCGCCGTGGAGAGACACTGGCAAATCGCACTGAATGTCTTGTGCGATGCGAGAGTTGACTTCGTCCATTGGAACGTCTGCTGTCTGATCTCCCAAAGAAAACTCGACACGGCCTTCACCCGGCCACTGATGACCGGACACGGCGTGCAGCGAGGGTACGAGGGCTTCCACGACACATGCGATCAGATGCCCCGCCGTGTGGTAGCTCGCATTGAGCATTCGCCACGACCGGTCAATGTCGAGCGCCACGGTCATCCCTTCCTTTAAGCCCGTTACCGAATCCACCAAATGGTCCACCGAATCGGCGTTATGCGAAACGTGCAGGACGCTGCTCGCGCCGATGCGCCCCCTGTCGGCCTTCTGCCCGCCACCCTGCGGATGAAACCATGTCTGGTCAAGGCAAAGCGTCGGACGTTCGCCGGGAATGATGGCGGTGATGATCGCCGTGCCAGAATACGTATGCGGTTCGGCCAAATACAGCTTTCGGGTCATGATCGGTTCTCCTGTCAATGTCTCTGCGGCGAAGCGTCTTCGGCGCTTCGCCTCGATCGGTCTTTGGCTGTCAGCTAAACAGCTCCAGCGGTTGACCGGGCCCCGACGTCTTTATGAACATCGATGCGGTGGCGCGCGGGGTGCGCGATGGCTCGACTTCGTGGATGTGTCGCGCATCGAAGATGATCAACTCGCCCACCTCGGGATTTATCCGGATTGGAGGCGGGAGGTCATCGACACGGAGTCCATAGGAGTCCGTCAGCTTTCTGGCCTCGTAGTCCTCACGGTCCGGCCGACGCTCATAGACGAACAGTGCCCCGCCGTCCTTCTCAGCTGGAACGCGTAGGTAGATGTTCACCGCGAGTTGTACGGGCGAGGCCACTTCCTCGGATAATCCAACCGACTCCGCATCCCACCCGGCATTGTCGATGTGCGGCTCAGCGCCGGCGCTGTTCTGGAACAGCCGCATCAGGCCGGCGAACATCGGCAGTCCCTTCAGGCGTGCAAGCCGAGCGCCAGCGGGCCACAACTCGTCGAGCTGCAGGCGCACCTTGTCGATCGGAGACAGCACGGGACTCACCGCTGCGCGCAATTGTTCGAGCCACACCGGCGCTTGCTCGAGATAGATTTCGAGGTTGCGCTGCGACACGACCGCCTCAAACAACGCCATTCCCACTCGACCGATGTCAGGCGCGTTTTCATAAACGCCTAGCAATGGCGAGGCGATGAGTGCGTCGGCCGCCCGGTCGCACGCGTGCTCGTCATAGAAGCCCTTGAAGCGACCAATCTGGAATTCGCCCGTGCTCAGTAGCCTCAGCGCTTCGGTGGAGAGCTTGCCGGAAGTGTCAGTGAAAATCTTCATGGTCCTATTCCTCATCCGTTAGGATCAGACGTGATCCCATGACTTCAGAATAGGGGGGACGGCCCTCTCGTAGATTCCGAGTCGCTCCCTTCGAATATTCCAATCTTGGAATCGACAGAAGACAACCCGGTTTAAAGCGTAGCGCACCGCGATGCAACCTAAACTGCTGTTTGCGGCGTCGAACGTAATTCTCAGGGCTCTGCACCACTCCGGAGAATGACCGGTTGTACAACCGCAGCGACATGTTGCGGGCAGCGCGCTCTTGCCAATATGCGGCCCAGCGCTTGGTTGGAATGACCGTTGTCTCAAATCGAGCCGCCGTTGAACTGGCGAACCTCCGAACGACGGTAGTGGGTCGGGAGTGCGCACTGCCGATTGGCCGCTTCGGGGCCGCAGAAATCAGTGACCGCTTCCGAGCAATTAGTTCGGGCACCCGAATGACGAGGCCCGACCCGGAGCGGCCCTTCACATTGCCCAATTGCGGTCGTTCAACAGGTGTGGTTTCCGGCACATTGTCGACGCGGGGTGCACGATGAAGCGTGAAGTGGCCCGAGGGGCTTGACCTTGAAGTTAGCTTAAAGCTTATGCTCGGCGGTGATGCCATTTCACCTTCGAGGCAAGAGCATGAAAAGCACTTCCGTGGCTCCCTCCGTCGACACCTCCCTGCCGGCCGAAACTGTTGTGATCAAGATCGGTAAGCACGATGTCCCCGTTGTAAAAGGCGGCCTGTACGACCGCTTCCGCTCCAGGCCGCCGCTCTCCGTTATCGCCGCCGAGTCGCCGGCCGCCGACCTGAGCTGGTTCAAGGGGATCACCAAGGAAAAGGTCGACATCGGCTTTGAAAGCTGGTCGCCGAACTTCTATTACGAAAACAGCCGTGTAACGGCCATCTTCACCGCCGATCTCGCACGGCTGCGGGAATTGATAGCGCCCAAGGTGCGGGAGCAGGTGCAGCCGCTGCAAGTGTGGCCGGGCAGAGGCGTTGTCGCGCTGACCGCTTACGCTTACCACTACTGCGACAACGACAGCTACAACGAGATCGGCCTATCCGTCGTCACCAACAAACCTGGTTCGTCGAACTGGGGGCCGTTCTCCTTGATGGGCCAGTCGTTTTCCGACGATTTCTGGGGCTATGTGCTGAAGCTGCCCGTCGATACCGAACTGGCGCGGGTGCGCGGTGTGGTTGGCTACAACCTGCCCAAGTGGCTCACGCGCATCGACTACAGCGAGGGCGATAACAACGTTGTCGTCACGATCTATGACAGCCAAACCCAGGCGCTCGACGTCACGCTTCAGACGCGCAAGCTCGACGTTTCTTCCAGCAAGGAAACACTGGTGACCAACAGCTTCACGAACGTCGACCCGCGAGGGCGGTTGACCACCGGCTACACCACCTCCCGCCAGTTGCGCCATGCCAGCACGTCCAGCGCGGACGCCGTGAAGCTGATGCTGACGGACGGCAGCCTCTCGCGCTTCATCGCGTCGCTGAAGCTGGGAAAGATGCTCAAATACGAGTACGTGCCCGACTTCCAGGCGGCGCTGTACGCACCCAGCCTGCTCAAATCCGACGCTAGGCGTTGACAGCAGTCGTCCAGAAACCGGGAGAGACCATTTGACTGAAGACAACGCTCGCATGGCCGACCTGCTGAGCCGGCAGCGCAACGCATTCCTCCACGATGGGCCGCCGGACCTTGCGGTGCGTAAGGCCCGGCTCGCCCGGCTGCGTGCTGCCGTGCTGGCGCACCGCGAAGCAATCAAGGACGCGGTCAGCGCCGATTTCGGCAACCGTTCGCGCCATGAGACCGACATCATGGAGCTGTCTTGCGTCATCCAGGCCATCGACTATCTCTCTAGCCACTTGCGCCACTTCATGAAGCGCGAGCGCCGCCACGTGAATTTCTTCTACCGCACGGCGCGCGCCTGGGTCGAATACCAGCCGCTGGGCGTCGTGGGCGTGATGGCGCCGTGGAACTACCCCGTCTCCCTCACGCTGGTGCCGCTGGCCACCGCGTTGGCCGCTGGCAACCGCGCCATGCTCAAGCCTTCGGAGCTGACCCCGCGCACCAGCGAGGCGCTCAGGCATATGCTGGCCGGGGCTTTCGCGGAAGATGAGGTGGCCGTGGTGCTGGGCGGCCCAGAGGTTGGTGCCGCGTTTAGTGCACTGCCATTTGACCACCTGCTGTTCACGGGCAGCACGCAGGTCGGTCGCAAGGTAATGCACGCTGCCAGTGACAATCTGGTACCCGTGACCCTGGAGCTGGGTGGCAAGAGTCCCGCCATCGTGGCGCGTGGCCACGTCAACGACCGCACCGTGCAAAGCCTGGCGTACGGCAAGTTATCCAACGCCGGCCAGACCTGCGTGGCGCCGGATTTCGCCCTGGTGCACAAGGAAGACCTGGAAGCTTTTATCGCCCAGTACACCGCCACGGTTCATCGCTTTTACCCGGCTGGCCCCGCTAGCCGCGACTACACGACCATCGTCAGCGATCGCCACTACGACAGGCTGCACGGGCTGGTCGACGACGCGCGCCGCAGTGGCGCCCGCGTGATCGAGGTGGGAGAACGCCCTGCCCACATGCCCGGGCGCGAGCGCACCCTGGTGCCGACGCTCGTCGTCAATGCGGGCGATGAAATGCCCCTCATGCAGGAGGAGATCTTCGGCCCCATCCTGCCGGTGCTTACCTACGGCACCATCGACGAGGCCATCACCTATGTGAACGCGCGACCCCGCCCGCTTGCGCTCTACTACTTCGGCGCCGAGGACCGCGACTGCGCCAGGCTTCTGGCGCACACCACGTCCGGCAACGTCGGCATCAACAACACCTTGATTCACGTGGCGCAGGATGATCTGCCCTTTGGCGGCGTCGGCCCGAGCGGCATGGGGGCCTATCATGGCATCGAGGGTTTCCGTGCGATGAGCCACGCCAAGGGCGTCTTTGTGCAGGGCCGCTGGAACTTCCCCGGTCTGCTGCATGCGCCCTTCGGCAGGCTCGCCGACATGGCCATCTCGCTCACGTTGGGAAAAAACAAGGCGTCATCGCCATGAAGATCGGAGAACTCGCGCTACGCACGAGCCTCGCGCCGTCGCGTATCCGCTTTTACGAGCGCATTGGCCTGCTGAAGGTCGTGGAGCGGCAGGCCAATGGCTACCGCAGCTATCCCGAAGATGCGGTGCTCGTGCTCCAGTTGATTACGACCGCGCAGAAAGCAGGCTTCCGTCTGGATGAGCTACGTGCGCTACTGCCTGACGAGCTGGCCGCCTGGAAACATGGCGACCTGATCGGCACCCTGCGCCGCAAGGTGCAGGACATCGAGGTATTGCAAGTGCAGCTTGCCGAGAACAAAGCGCACCTGCTCGCGCTGCTGGCCCAGATTGACGCCAAACCTGCCGACATGGATTGCGCCGCGAATGCGAGGCGCGTGCTGTCAGAAATGCAATTGAGCGCAGACAGAGGCAGCCGGCGAACTCCGGTCTGAGCTGCCCAGCCTCGGGCAGGCCATGACGGTTCCCCCGTCAGACCGCGGTCCATCTTCTGAACAGGAGCGATGCAATGAGCAAGCAAAGCGGTAGTCCCGAGCGCGTGCGCTGGATGATCTATGGCGCGAACGGCTACACCGGCGAGCTAATCGCCCGCGAAGCGGCACGGCGGGGGCTCAAGCCCGTACTGGCAGGGCGCAGGCGCGAAAGCGTCGAGGAACTGGCGCGCACGCTTGGGCTGGAGGCACGTCCGTTCGGCCTCGATGACGAGGCGGCGCTGACTGGGCAAATCCAGGGCCATGCGCTAGTGCTGAACTGCGCCGGCCCGTTCTCGGCCACCGCAGCCCCGATCATGGAAGCCTGCCTGCGCGCAGGCGCTCATTATCTGGACATCACCGGCGAGATCGCCGTATTCGAGCGCGCGCAGTCGGTCGATGCCCGCGCACGGGACGCCGGTGTGGTGCTGTGCCCTGGCGTGGGCTTCGACGTTATCCCAACCGACTGCGTGGCCGCAGCACTCAAAGCGGCGCTGCCAGATGCCACGCATCTCGCGCTGGGCTTTGACTCACGTTCGGGCTTTTCGCCCGGGACCGCCAAGACCTCGGTCGAGGGACTGGCCCAAGGCGGCAAGGTGCGCCGCGACGGGAAGATCGTGACCGTGCCGCTGGCCTACGAGGTGCGCCGCATCGACTTCGGCGATGGAGAGAAAGAGGCGATGACCATCCCCTGGGGCGACGTATCGACCGCCTGGCACACCACCGGCATTCCGAACATCGAGGTGTTCATCCCCGGCTCGCCCCGCATGATCGCCAACGCCAGGCGCGCCAACTATATCCGCCCATTGCTGGGGCTACTTTGGGTGCAAAAGCTGATCAAGGCGCGCATTGCCAAGACTGTGAAGGGCCCCAGCGAGGAAAAGCGTGCAAAGATGCCCACCTTCGTCTGGGGGGAAGTCACCAATGCACGTGGAGAGAAAAAGACAGCACGCATCCGCACTGCCAACGGCTATAGCCTGACCATCACCGGCTCGCTGGCCGTGGTCGAACACCTGATGGCGGCCCGCCCCGCGGGCGGCGCCTACACACCAGCCAGACTGGTGGGCGCGGATCTGGTCAAGCGCCTTCCGGGGTCGGGGCTGCTGCAGGTGGTCTAGTCTCAACGGTCAAATCGGCCCATCAACCAGGCGCCGGTAACCACCTTTCCGGATGTCCACCGGGAGGCTATGCGCGGATGAACGCAAGCAGGTCGGCGTTGATCACGTCCGCATTGGTCGTATGCATGCCGTGCGGGTAGCCGGGATAGATCTTGAGTGTGTTGTGGGCGAGCAGCTTGTCCTGAAGAAGCGCAGCGTTCTTGTAGGGTACAACCTGATCGTCGTCGCCCTGCATAACCAGCGTTGGCACCGAGATCGCTTTCAGATCCTCGGTCTGGTCGGTCTCCGAGAAAGCCTTGATGCCTTCGTAGTGGGCCTTTGCACTGCCCATCATGCCCTGACGCCACCAATTCTGGATGATGCCCTGCGAAACCTTCGCACCGGCCCTGTTGAAGCCATAGAATGGCCCCGTCGGAACATCGAGATAGAACTGCGAACGGTTGGCGGCAAGCGCCGCGCGGAATTCATCGAATACCTCAACCGGTGTGCCGCCGGGGTTGCTATCCGTCCTGACCATCAGTGGCGGTACCGAGCTGACCAACACCGCCTTCGCCACACGTCCCTGAGGCTGGCCATACTTCGCGACGTAACGCGCGACCTGGCCACCCCCGGTTGAGTGGCCGATGTGAACGGCATTCTTAAGGTCCAGGTGCTCCACAACCGCCGAGGCATCCGCCGCGTAGTGGTCCATGTCGTGCCCCTCGCTGACCTGGGACGACCGGCCGTGGCCACGGCGATCGTGCGCCACGACTCTGAAACCTTGGGAGAGGAAGAACAGCATCTGCACGTCCCAGTCATCCGCGCTTAGAGGCCAGCCATGATGAAACACCAGCGGCTGCGCATCCTTCGGGCCCCAGTCCTTGTAGAAGATCTGAACCCCATCCTGGGTCGTAACATAGGTCATGGCTTCGACTCCTTGCTTAGTGGCTGCAGATTGAAGTGAGGATCGGGCGGCGGTCTGCACGGCGCGAAAAGAGTCGTGCGAGGCGAATCCGCCTGATCAGGACATCATCAAAACCATAGCCTTGAAGTGTAGTTCAAGGTCAAGCGATAAGTGATGCTCACGGCACCTTACCCGGCCAATCCTTACGGATCAGTTCAAGTCCCTCCCGATAGGTCGTCACATCGAACCGGGGAAAGCGGCGCTTGAACTTCGTGGAATCAAAAAGGTTGTCCTGCTCGTAGCGGGGCAGCAATTCCCTGAGCTCGCGCACCTGCTTCGAGAACAGCCCGGCAGCGGTCAATGTCCACTTGCTGATTACCGAATAGCCAGGCTTGCGCCCAAAAGCCTGGCTACCCATCGCGACGAACTCCTTGTACGTCGGCCGGTCGTCGCTGCACGGCAGATGCCAGGTCTGGCCAAAGGCATCGGGAGCATTGCCCAAGGTCGCCAGCGCGCGGCTCGCGTCGGGCGTCCAGATAAGCGTGCGCCGCGTATCGTCGCGCACAGGCACACGCGCTTTCTTGCCGGCCTGAAGTTTTTCAATGACCAGCGCGTTCGTGATGCTCTGCGTCTTACCCGGGCCATAGAACTCAGGCGCCCGGCCAATGAGTACGGGGATCTCGCCGCGTAACATTTCTTCGAGCACCATCGAGGCCATCGCCGCGCGCACCTTGCCCTTGCGGCCCACTGGGGCGAAAGGCGCTCGCTCGGTCAATAGCCGCGCATCCTGCGGATACATGTAGGTGTTATCGAAATAGGCGAAGCTAGCGCCCGCTACGCGGCACGCATCCAGGGCGTTCTTCAGCATCGTGGGGAACTGCGCTTCCCATAGCGCCGTGTCTGGCGGCAGGCCGGCCGTAAAGTAGACGATGCTGCTTCCCTTAACCGCATCCAGGGTCTGCTTCGCATCGAGCAGGTTGGCGGACACCAGGGTGTCGCTGTCGCTGACCTTGCGTGGGTTGCGGCTGACCAGCCGCACGTCATTGGTGTATTTGCGCTGCAGCTCCCGCGCCAGTTCCACGGCTATTTGGCCGTTCGCCCCTAATATCGTTTGCATGCAGTCCGCCTCCATGAAAAATTGCACCTCTTAGTGCGATGGACCCAAGGTTAACTTTGAAGTAATGTTTAATGTCAAACCCTGTGAACACTCGAAGCACCTCGATCATGAAAATTGGAGAACTTGCAGAGCGCACCGGCCTGACCACCTCGCGCATCCGCTTTTACGAGCGCATTGGCCTGCTCAAGTCGGTCGAGCGCCAGAACAACGGCTATCGCAGCTACCCCGACGATGCGGTATTGGTACTCAAGCTGATCGCGACCGGGCAGAGCGCGGGCTTCAGCCTGGACGAACTGCGCACGTTACTGCCTCGCGACCTCGCCAACTGGGAACATGGCACCCTGCTCGACACGCTGAGCCGCAAGGTGAAGGACATCGAGGCCTTGCAGGCACAGCTTGCGCAAAGCAAGGCTCAACTGGTTGAACTGATGTGGCAGATCGAGGCCAAGCCGCAGGACATGGATTGTGCCGCCAACGCGCGGCGTGTTCTGTCGGAAATGCGGTTGGCGGAGGCCGAAATGCCTCCGACCAGCACGAGGGCCCGTCGCCGTCATTAGAAAGGCATCGTACCCAGTTGCTTAATCGCTTGACATTGAAGTTATATTCAACGTTAGAGTTCATCAACTGATTCCTTACTAGTGTCGTGAGTTAGAAGTTCGTTGAATCAATTTCCCGGTCTTTCTGGAATGACGAAATGTTGATTAAAGAGCCGCTCGGACTCGCGCAATCCTTCTTCGGTAAAGATCACGGACTTCGTCTTGTTGACCGGGTCTTCGATGAAACCTCGTTCGTAGAGCCGGTTCAGTACATCCCAGTCGAAACCCTTCCATGCACGGTATCGGTCATGCAGGGTCAGGTAGAGAAGTGCCAAGGCGACTTCATCAATTGCGTCGGTGTTGATGTTCATGATGCTTCGCCCGCGGCCTTCGTGACCCGCATACAGAACCGTTCGAGACTGGCCAGAATTTCATCAGCCGACTTGCTCCAAGAGAACGGCTGTGGATTGGCGTTATAGATCTCCAGGTATTGACGGATCGCGTCTTCGAGTTGACGTGTCGAGCGATGCGTAGCGCGTCGAAGGTATTTTTCAGTGAGCGAGGCGAACCATCGTTCGACCTGATTAAGCCACGACGCCGAGGTGGGCGTGAAATGAACATGGAAGCGGGGATGACGGGCGAACCAGGCTTTGATCGAGGGCGTTTTGTGCGTGCCATAGTTGTCCATCACCAGATGCACATCCAGGTGCGACGGCACGCTGGCTTCGATGGTGCGCAGAAAACGCACGAATTCGCTGCTGCGATGGCGCCGATGTACCTCGCCGATCACCTCGCCAGTCGCGATGTCCAGCGCCGCGAACAGCGTGGTCGTGCCGTGACGCATGTAATCGTGCGTGCGTCGTTCAGCGATGCCGGGTGCCAACGGCAACATGGGTTGCGTGCGATCGAGCGCCTGAATCTGGCTCTTTTCGTCCACGCACAACACCATGGCCTTAAGCGGCGGATCCAAGTAAAGCCCGACGATATCTCGCACCTTGTCGACGAACATCGGATCACTGGAGAGTTTGAACGTTTCCTGCCGATGCGGCTGCAAACCAAAAGCACGCCAGATCCGCGTGACCGCCGTTTGCGACAGTTTCATCTCACGAGCCATCGTGCGCGTGCTCCAGTGAGTTGCGCCGACAGGCACGCACTCAAGCGTCTTTGCAATAACCGCATCGACGCGCGCATCATCAATCGTTCTCGGCGCGCCGGGCCGAGGCGCATCGAGCAGTCCGTCCAGACGATTCATGACGAACCGCGCCCGCCACTTCGACACCGTTTGCTGAGTGACCCGCTGTTTCGCCGCGACACTTCTGTTGTCCAGTCCATCGGCACAGGCCAACACGATGCGGGCCCGCAATGCGAGGGCCTGTGCGGTCTTGCGTCGCAATGTCAGTGCTTGCAGTTCTTTGCGCTCCGATTCGCTCAGCACCAGTTCCCCTTTGGGCCGTCCGCTCATCCCTGCCTCCTCGCATCAAGTGCCACACAGAACACTTTAGTACGTGGTCGGCATCATTCAATGAATTTTTAACTCAGGACACTAGAAAGGTACGAGATGAACAGCCATTTCACTCAGGCTTGGTTCGCGCCGCAGACGGTTCGAGGAGGCGGCGCATGACCAGGCGAATACTTCACGTCGTCAGCAACGTCGCTCACTATGACGACCCGACGCAACCAACCGGCCTGTGGCTATCGGAGCTAACCCACGCGTGGCAGGTCTTTGCCGCCCATGGGTACGATCAGCGCATCGTGAGTCCGCTGGGTGGCCGTTCACCGCTCGAGCCTCGCTCGCTTAAGTGGCCGCTCGCCGATGCGTCCGTGAAGGACTGGCTGGCCGATCCTGCGCGGATGGCGCTGCTGTCGTGCACCGCGCGACCAGCCGAGATCAATCCGGTGGAATTCGACGCGATTTACTTCACCGGCGGGCACGCTGTCATGTGGGACTTCCCGGGCTCTGATGAGTTACAGCGCATCACCCGCACCATTCATGAGCGCGGCGGCATCGTTTCATCGGTCTGCCACGGCTATTGCGGGCTGCTGAACACGCGGTTGGATGAGGGCTCACTGCTGGTAGGCGGGCGGCGTATCACAGGGTTTTCGTGGCGGGAAGAAGTGTTGGCAGGAGTAGCCGCGAAGATGCCCTACAACGCCGAGGAGGAGATGAAACAGCGCGGCGCGCGCTACGAAAAGGCATGGCTGCCTTTCGTTTCGAATGTCGTTGTCGATGGCAGGCTGGTAACAGGGCAGAACCCCATGTCGGCGAAGGCGACGGCTGAGCAGGTGGCAGCAATATTGAAATCTTCATGAGCTACTGCCAGTCATTCCCCTGTGGAGATACGCGACGGCTTTCTCAACGGGAACGCTTTCGTCACTCCACATTTCGTCAGTCGAGAGGTTACAGTCCCATCCGAGACTCACTGCTGCTTCGCGAAAGTCGGCAACTTTCGGCCAGCGTCATACATACGCGACCTGTCTATTCGGAAGCTGCCGATATTGCGGCACGGTCTGGTATTCGACCTTTCTCGTTCAAGGCATGAAGCGACTTCAAATACCGTGCGGTCATGTGTCGGATTGTGGACGACCTATGCTGCTGTGTCGAACGTCTCAAACTGGCCGATCGGGTGAGGTCGCCAACGGCCGCTTATCGGCACTCCATTTCGCGAAACCTGAATTTGGCTGACTAACCGCTTTGGAGACGGCCGTCCGACCGGAGTGGGTCGATATGCGTCCGGCGAGCAAAGCCCGGCACCTGTCTACAGCATGATTCGTCGTCATCGCCTACCGAAGCGGCCATCCTCTACCTCCCGAGGGCTTGTCGGCCCGATTGCCCAGCCGATTGGTAGGGGGAAGCGGCTGATCAAGAAAAGCGCCTGATAGCCCACGGGTGCTGGCGTTGTATGCCCACCGCACGAATTGGTCAAGCAGCAGATGCTCCCGCGTCTTTACCTCAGCCAGTTCCAGCTCAAGGCGCGTCACCCGGTCGAGCGCAGCCCGTAGGGCCGCTGATACTGGACGCCCACCGCCGATGGTTGCGGTGTTGTTCGCCCGGTAAGTCTCGTACGCCACCCGGATCAGCTCTTGGTTGAAGAGCGCCTGCCGTGTGTAAGTGCAGTGCATTTTCTTTTCCACGGCTTTAATGAGAGCCGGCCACGTCAGGCGCCCCTCCCAGCCGCGGATTACCTCAATCACGGACTCAATCCGTTGAGGAGTCAGATTTGGAGATCGGCGGGCGCGGCTCATAACATCAGTTCCTTGATGGCGAAATCGACGCAGCGGTCGAACGTGGCTCAAGTAGCGAAACGACGGATTGGTCGGGAAGCGCCCCTCGGTCACGTATGGCAGCCTCCGACAGCGAGTAAACCCCTGATTCGCGAAATTGGATGACGGCGCCGTCTGAGATATTCGGATCGAGGAGTATGGCCAATAGCTGCTCAAGGCGTTCAACCGTTGCCCCATGCGTGTCCACCCACTCATCAGCGCCATAGATCCCATCAGCAACGGCCGCAAGCGCCAAATCTTGCTGATGTCGGGCTTCGCCCAACGCCTGGCGCACTCTCTCCGCCCTTCCGGGAAGTCCCTTGATGCAGACATGCTGACGGCAGTCGAGACACTTGCGAAACATCTCGCACGGCGACGATGTGAAATCGTGGATGCAGAACCCGTAGAGCGTTACATGCGCGGTCGGCACTGCCATCGCTACGAATTCGGCGTGAGAGACGGGAAGATTATGGGGGATCTCGGCGAGAGAGCCGATAGCCTTACCGTGGTCACCGATCGCGTCGCGAATTCGTTGCACGATCTCGTCGCTCGATTCGTGATCGTAGGCAGCGTTCTGATGAATGCTGGCGCGGCCGCTCCACTTCGCGACGTCCACTTGAGATAGGCTCGCGCCTTGGGCGAGCGTGTTGAGCCAGTGCCGGAACTGGTGAGTCTTGATGAACAGCCGTCGATCTGGATCGAGGCCGAGACGCTGGAACACCGTCGAGCTACCGGCGATCGCGTTCTGCCCCAGGGCGTTCGAGACGTGGTGGTAGCGCAGGGATTCGAACATTAACTTGCTACCTGCCGCCCGGAATAGCCCCAAGGGCATGACCAGCAGGGCATCCGAAAATTTCAGCCCGGTCTTTGCGTCCGCAACGGGAAACCCTCCGGGAAGCATTGAAACGACGTGCCGTTCGAAATCGGCAAAGCGGACAACCGACTCAGGTTTCTTCTTGTGACGCGGTCTGGTCGATATTTCAATCCCTGCCGCCTTGAGTCGCCTGCTCAGGTGGGACTGATGCCCTCTTGCTTCAGAGAGCGATCCTTGCAACGACGCAATCTCCGAAGAGTCCAGAAACTCCTGCGCTCGCAAATGCTCCAAGTCAGGAGGAAGGAATAGTTGGGTCGGATGCTGCTCGTACCAAAGGGCCATTGAGCGTGCCGGCGCTGTGACCTCACGAATCTTGCGCAGCGCCTCGCGAACCACGTCAGCCATACCGGGCAGAATCAGCTTGACGTGGTCGCCGTACCCCTTTGATCCGGGCCATCTGAGGCCGAGGTATCGTTTGCCATCTGTACCGATCTGCTCGACCTCGCAGTTCTCTGGTAGCGCCATCACCTCATTGATTCGCTCGGGAGCCGAGCACAGGATTGCAGCCACAGACGTGGGCAGTACATCTCTTGGCTCGATCGCGAGTCGAAACGCTGCAGCGAGGGCATCCAGCGCATCCTGGGATGGCATCTTGGCGAGTTTCCGCGCCTCAAACTCTTCGCCCACCCGACCAAACGTGCAGGCGCGTTGCTTTTGATACCTCCGGCTTCCCAGAGGATAGCGACAGAGGCCGCGCTCATCCATGAACCTGGCAATTTGCCCAAGCCGTGGGCCGGTCGCGTCCATCGTCGCAGCGCCGACATGCGGCAATAGCAGGGCGACCGCACTGTCGAACGTCGTCGCATCGCAATCGCAGATGGACGGAAGGCCGAGGGCGTCAAGCGCCAGATCGAGCGCCCGAAACGCTTCGATAGCCCTTTGCTGTGCAATGGATGAGAGGCAGGCGACCTCGCTGCGCACGTATGCCTTGGCGAAATCTCGCACTCGATCCGATAACGGTTGTCCGCCATCCTTTAGCTTCCTGGAAAAGTACAGGCGGATCGTTCCGTGGTTGGCCCTGCGTTCGCCGGAGGACCGGCAATGTGCCGTGACATCCCAGCAGTCGAGGCCGAAGTCGAGATCGACTCCAAATGCCACCACGTCATTGCGCGCGTGCGCAATGTAAGCGGCTAGATTTTGCTCGGCGGATGCCTTGGACATTGGTTCGAAAGCGTGCGCCGTCAATTTTGCCCCTCGGTAGCTGCGCGGCAACGGGCGACAACATCCGCTACGGCAAGAATGGTCCGGTCGTTGACCGAAGCGTGGCGCAGGTCGGTCATCTGCTTTAGCTCTTCCCGCTCAACAAGAAGTTGGTCAAGAAGAACTTCATGCGGAGCGTCAACCCACGGGTTGAAGTAGCTGCACGTGTAGCAAGCCAGTGGGGCGGCAAGTCCGCAATACGCGAATTTCCCGCATCCGCCCACCCGTTCCAGCGCATTTTGCGAGGCAAAGTGGATGACTTTGCTGGTCGCGACATCATCCCGCGGGACAAGGGTGCCTGCAAACGCCTGCGCGATCGGTGCGATCTTTAGGGCCATGGCCTTGTCTATGCGCTCCATCATCGCTGGCCTTGTTTCAATATAGACGAGGCTGGAATCAACCCAACTATGGTCCATCAGGTCGGCGATAACAGGCGCACTCAGCCCCTCGGCCGCAGCACGCGTGCCGAAGGTACGGCGTAGCCGTGTCTGGAATAGATCAAGCGGGCGACCGGTGCGGTGAGAGGTTACATGCAGCTTGTTGAGCAGCCGAGACAGCTTGGCGCCAAGGTCTTTGCCAGAATAATGTCCCGCCAGCGCAATCTGTGAGAGTTGCGCGGATCGCCGTTTCGTATCAAGAGACGGAAAGAGCGGGGACTCCTCCGGCGCTATACCGTTCTCGATAGCCCACGCCTTCGCAGCGTTGCATTGGCTTCTCACGAGTTCACCGATGCCGGACGCAAGCTTCCGCGGGCGAAATAGCGTGCGCGGACGGACGCCTTGCCCCTGTTTGAGGCGAGTGACTTGAAGAATGAAGACGGATGTGCCGTCTTGTCGTTTGCTTTCGGTCAAATCCTTGACTTTGATTGATGCGAGCTGGAGCGGGCGTGCGCCCAGCGTCAGGGCGAGGACCATCAGAGTGTAGTCGGCAAGCTGAAATTCGCCGGTCGCAAACCCCTTGCGCATCGCTGCGACAACGCCGTCGTATTCGAGGTCGGTCAGTGGGCCGGCATCGGGATCCATCGTCCGAACAGCTGCCCCGACCTCGTGCGTCTCCGTCGCAAGCTTCGGCAGCAACCGCTGTAGATCGCCAGTCAGGCCGTATGCGCCGGTGCCAGCCCACAGGATCAACTGCTCTTTTAGGCGGCGGAGCTGGTAGCGCTGCCGCTTGTTAAGAGATTCACCGAACCGTAAGAGATCGCCGACGTCGATCTCATCGATCTCGTTCCCGTCCGGGCCGTCGGCTAGAAACCGAATAAACACGCGATATGCCGATAGCGCCTGCGTCACGCGAGAAGGCGAGATGCATTGCAGTAGCGTGGCGCAGGCACCCTTGATTCCGTCTCGGAGCTTGCCGCTGGCGCCCGGAAGGTTGCGGAAATTGAACGAGGCGGGACCGGCGGCCGTTGCAACAACCCATCGGTCGGGTGTCGGATCGAACATGTACCCATCTATAGTCTTGAGGCTCGCGGCACGGCCGTCCGAGGACGCGGCCAGAGAATGCCCAAGGTTAGCCAACATGATCGTCGTCCCCGCCGGCGTCAATCACCGCTTGTTGGATTCTTATGGACACCTCGGTGGCCACTCGCCGCGTACGCCGCTTGAGGTAGTGCTCCGCCGAAGCTGATGTTGCCGACCAACCCATGGCATGGATGCGACCGCGGCGTTCATCCTCTTCGGACAAGCCTGCATGGTCTGCTACCTCGGAAAAGTCTTCGTTCCACGTATGCCTCAACACATGCGAGGACAGGTTCCCGCCGACGCCCGGATGTTTGTTGCGCAGCGTGCGGTAGATCTTGGACACGGCCGCCATGGAGAGCGGTGCGCCGGTGTTGGCTACGAACAGGAAATCGTGCTTCCGAGCGTCACGAATCTTCGAGCGATATTTCACGACATGCTCGTGGGTCAGGTGCGCCAACTCCTTGCTGATGCCTATGCGGCGTTCCCTCGTTTTCGGATTGGGTTGATATTTGCGAGGGTCCTTTTTGCTGTCGTGCTGCCGAACGATATCGGCCATGCAGCGGTTAAAATCGGTCAGCTTGATCCGCAGATTGAGCAATTCGCCTCGGCGCAGGCCCGTGCCCATTCCCCACGTCACCAGCAGGCGGTTCCGGTCCCTAACGAACTCACCCGTCCACGGATTGTCCGGCGTAGCAGGATCAATAACACGCAAGAGAGTTTCGCGCTCGGGTCCCGTGAGGCTGAGCCGATCCGAACCTAACCGTGCTTTCGGCGTCCGATTGGCCAGTACGGCCAGAAATTCCCGGAGCACGGCCATATAGGTGGATTTTTCATCCAGGGTCTTGCAGACAGTCGCGGCCGCTCGCTGCCCCAGCCATTCCAAATACATTCGAGAGTAGTACAACCGGATAGCCGCAGTGCTGGTCGACACATCGGGTTCCGTAGTTACCTTCGGCGCCCGTCGGCGCGCCTGCTCAAGCGAAATGATCTCCGGAAAAACTCGATCAATCTTGGTACCGGCGGATTCAACCGGTCAACGCAACGCCCAACGTCTCGGCCAATTTCTCCGCTGGCGTCATAAAACCCAAGGTCTGCCGCGGCCTTTCATTGAGCCGCTTGGCAATTGCGTTCAACTCAGCCTGTGAGTAATGATCCAACGGCTGGCCTTTTGGAAAGTACTGCCGCAGCAATCCATTGGTATTCTCGTTACTCCCTCTTTGCCACGGCTTTCGCGGTTCGCAGAAGTACACCTGCATATCTGTCGCCATCGTGAACTGCGCGTGAGCTGCCATCTCCGTGCCCCGATCCCATGTCAACGAGCGCTTCAATTGCGCAGGAAGCTTGCGCACCTGCTTGATCAGCGCCTGCGTGACGCTCTGCGTGTCTTTGCCCGGCACCTTCACCAGCACCAAATAGCGTGAATGCCGCTCCACTAGCGTAGCAACGTGCGTGTCGATTGAACCTGCAACCAAATCGCCTTCCCAATGCCCTGGCACAGCGCGATCCTCGGCCTCGGCCGGGCGTTCGCTGATCGGCACCGCATCGATGATCGTGCCGCGATTCTGACCCCGCTTCGAGGCGCATTTCGGACGACGCACTGCGCGCCTGGTGCGAAGCTCACTGATCAATTCCTTCTTCAGCGCTCCACGCGTCTGGATAAACAGCGTCCGATAGATCGTTTCGTGCGAAATGTGCATCTCCTTGCGTTGCGGGTATCGCCTCTTGAGCCAGCCCGAGATCTGCGCAGGCGACCATTGTAGGCGCAGCCCTCGCGCGACCTGCCTACACAAGCGCGCATTGCCCGCCAGCGCGCATTGTTTCGGACGCAACGCGCGCCTCCAAGCCAACTCATCGGCCGCATGCGCGCGATACTTCTCGCGCCCTCCATTGCGGCTCACTTCACGGCTGATGGTCGATTTGCTTCGCCCCAACTGCGCTGCAATCGACCCATACGACTCATTCTGGCTCAACGCTCGCGAGATCTCTTCGCGCTCGCATAAGCTCAAAGCACGCGCTGCGCGCTGGCGCGGCGCCGGCGCGATCCCGCCATGTTTGGCGATATGCCGGTGCGTTGAGCCGACATCCCGCTGTAACGCCCGCGCAATCGCACTGACGCTTTCCCCATTACGCCAAAGCTCCCAGAGCCGCCGCCGCTGCGCTTTGCCCAACCAAGGCTTTCTCTGTCGAGTCATCGATGCTCCCCACCTGTATCACGATCATTAGATCAGAGGTGTTGCATCGACCGGTTGAATCCGCCCCTCCTTTCGATGAACGAGGTCCGTACGCGGCACGCACCAGTTCGTCCAGCTCGTGGACGTCTAGGAACTGCGCACTCGAAAACCGCTGATGGAGGTCAATGTGACGCTGACTGGTAAAGGTCAGCAACAGTTGCACGCCACGAAGTGCCTGCTCGATTGTCGCCGCCGACCCGCTTTTCGGACGAACCCTGCTCGTCGCGTAGACGCAGGCATCAAAAACTGGCATCCCGCCGTGCGTGCTCATCAGCAATGGCATCCGCTCCCCATTCTCGAATACAAGCGTCCGTACCGAAAACAACTTGGCAAAAGTCATTTTGTTCGGGAGGTGGCAAGAGCATCTAGGCAAATCTTGACGGCCTGCACAAAGGTGCAGCCGGTCACGTGCGACACGAAGTCGATCGTGCCTCCGCCGCCACGATTCTTCGCGCCCTCCGGCAGCAACTGGTTGACGAACTTCGGCCCAGTAATGACGAAATGGAAGTCTCTCCCCTGATAGCCTACTTGTACGCGCTGACTGCGCCGGCTCGGATCAAGCGGCGCATAGCCGGGATCAAGTTTGTGAAAGGCGCCGATGTGGTCCAGCACCAGCGAGAACGGCGCCAATCGCGCCTCGTCGACTTGATCCTGACTCCACGGTCCGTAACTCATAGCAAAGGCACTCCTCAACTGCACTACTGCATTGAAATGGAAAGCCAATTTACGGACCTCAATTAACGCTCGTCCAGAAGTCAACCATATGACGGCGAGGTAACCGCCGCCGTCACTTAGTGACAATTCGTTGCGGTGCCCCTCAGGAAAGCGAACACTGAGATTTATTTACCGTTTGCTCTGAAGTCGCCTTAACACCTCCGAAATGAAGGAATCCTTACTAAATAGCGCACTGAATAAGCGTTTCCCGGCGCAAAACGTCGTGAACGTGACCGGCGTGCGGCGGCCAATGCCATCTTCATGATTACAGTATTAACCACATCTTCAGTAACTAGCACCATTTTGTTACCTTGAAGGTTCTTCCATTAGCCATTTTTGGTACCGGCAGCAGCGTCGCATCGTCGCCCTCGACTTGAACACAGCGAGGCTTCTGTCGGACCCGTCGCCGTTAGAAGCCCCCGCGAGCTCAGGCCTTTGCGGCAACAGGAAGTCGGAAGGGGGCGCCGAGACGGTTGAAAGCATTCATCGCGGCAATCGTTATCGTGAGATCGACAAGATCCTTTGGCGCGAACACTGCCGAGGCCGCCGCGTAGGCGTCATCCGAAGCATGGGTTTCGCTGACGCGAGTCACTTCTTCGGCCCAAGCCAAGGCAGCGCGTTCTTGTTCGGAGAACAGGTGCGGAACCTCGACCCAAACCGATATCAGCGTGATCTTGTCGACGGACATGGTCTTCCTAAGATCGCGACTGTGCATGTCGATGCAATGGGCGCATCCGTTGATTTGAGAAACCCGAAGGAACACGAGATGAATCAGTTCCTCAGGCAGGTTGGTGCTCTTGGTCACATACTGATGGACACCGAAAAGCGCCTTCGCGCCGTCCGGGGCGATTTCGCTCCATTTCAAGCGGGTCATCTGCATCCTTTGCCATTCGGCCATAAATGATGTCTCTTGCGCCACGGGCACAGGTCGGGTACGTCGCGTTACTGTGCGGTCCATGACATAACGCGACGTTACTACTCCGAGAATCCGGGCAAAAGGTCCAAGATCGGGCGAAATAACTAGGCCAAAGACTTTGCGCACGCTTCGCATCGGGGTCGACCGTGCTGCGTCGGCACCCATTAGCCGCAGGTCTCACGAGCGTCACGCTAGCGATTGCTGAAGGAAGCCTTCGAACCTGCGTCCGGCAACGCCGGAGCGTCGACAGGGACCTCGATTCTTTTCGATCGCATGAGAATGACCTCTTTACTGAGATCGCTGCGGCCGGGCTGGCGCTGCACGAGGCGTACACCGTCTACGGTGCCTCGCGCGTCTCGCGTGCCTACTGCATCATGAGTTCGTTGGACGACCTGCGCGCCGCGGCAAGCTGCGCCGACAACCACGACGTGTACCGCGAGATGGTACGGCTCGAGGCGGAATCAACCTTCGCCTTTCAAGGTCAGCGATGGCTAGCCGATGTCGCCCCTCACCTGCTCGCGCCGGAACTGACGGCCGACGTCGCGCGCGCAAAGGCAGCGGCCATCGATCGCCAAGCCATCGAGGCAGAGATACCTGCGCACCTGCTTTTCTCGTCAGGGTGGCCGACCGTGCGCCCGACGCGCGACGAAGCAGAGCTACTGGCAAGCGTGCGCCGCCGCGTCGCTCATGCAGTGGGTATCGAGATCGGCTACACGAGCGCCACCGATGTCATGCGCCGGTACGACGAGCTGCTGGCGCAGCGTTCGTTCGCGCCCGCCGCAGAAATACCCGCACAAGCAAGCTTCGCTTTCTAACGGGCGAAAAAAAACGCCACCCCCCGGAAACCGGAGCGTGGCGTCTGTTGCAAGAGACTAGGCAAGACAAAGAGATAGCTGTGCCTCGGCCGCGAAGAACGAAGGGTCAGGCGCAGCGCCTTCGCGTGCCGGCGCCACCTCCCACAGCACTTGTGACTCGCTGAAAGCGCGCAAACCGTATAACAATCCGTCCGTGTCCTCGCGGTCCAGCAAGTCGCCGAAGGCAAAGCTGAAGGTGGCCGGCGCCGGTTCACCATCGGACACGAGTCCGAGCAGCTGCGCAAGCTCGTCCGCACGTTTAATCCGCCAGTCGTCAGTGCCCTCAGGCGCACGCGTCACCGTGACGCGCGTCGCCGGCGGAACCGGCGACGCGTTCCTGACAGCTTCTCGGAACGCTGGCATCGCCTTCTTGGCGAAGCCGGGCGTCTCCATCTCGATCGGATAAGCGACTTCCGTGACGAACGAGCCGATCGCGTTGTACTCCCAGCCGGCGTGCCGCCACGGCGCGGAACCGATGGCAATGAGGCGATTCTCGCGATCGATCGAGTGGCAACGGACCTGCGGCATGCGATCCATCGCCGCCTTTGATGCAGATCGCACCGGGACATCTAGTCGGGCCGTTCCGCAGTCATACTCCTTCAGAACGCGCCACGCGCTGAGTGGCCCGCTGTTCCCGTAAATCGCCAGCAGCAGGTTGATGTCCGCGTACAGTGAAACGCTCAAGCTGCCGCCGACCAACTCATCGATACGAGACTCGAAGCCAGCCCGGATCAACGACAGCCGGACATTGTCCAACTGTGATTCAGGCACCGCCGAGTAGCACGAGGAGCCGACCGACAGATCGATCGTCCGATCCCTAAGAAGCGCGGGCTTAGCGAGCTCATTTCTCCAACTGGCAATGTAGTTCTCCGGCTTAATTGACCCATTTCGGCTTCGGAGCACTCCGCCTTCGCAATTGCTCGCGTGTGAGAACAGGCGGCGCATGACCTGCGCATAGTTGCCCAGCGCCACGGCCGACCAGGTGTCGGTGTGCGGATAGACGTTCGACTCATAGCCGCGTTCGAACAACGCGTATATCCATTCGCTGTCGGCCTTCTGCAGTGCACCTGCGCGCTTGCCCGTCAAAATAGAAGAACCCATGATTTGCTCCATTGGTGCGCGGAGCAGCCCCAGCGGGCTGCGTACCCGCTGAGGTGTGAAAAGAAAAAGCCGGCCCCGTTGCTGGGGTCGGCCGTGACAACAGCGCTTTCTCAAGCAGCCAGCTTCACCTTTCGGCTCCTGCTGGCCTTCTTTACGGGCGGCTTCGGGATCTCATATCCGAAGCGCGCCCACGCGGCCGGGTCCAGCGGAATCGGATTCGTGCGCCCCGTTGCGAGGTTCACGAACACGCCAGAGAAAGGCACTGCACCGGTACGAAACATGGTCCACAGCATGTTGAACGCTTGAACGGCGATCGCCTGGTTGATGACCAGGGACCGCTTGCGCAGCGCCTCGGCCATGGAACACGACGGCGTTTCGTCTTTCGCATCGAGCTTGGCGTCGAGCAAATCCGGAAACAACTCGCCCACATGCGGCAGCCGTTCAGGATGCTTCAGCGCGTAGCTCTTGCCACAGACCTGACCAATGACGACTTGGCCGCGATCCGTGTCGTTACCGCAGTCGAGGTAATACGCCCGGGTGTGCTGCGCCGCGCCAACAATCGCGGCCCGAGCGGCCCGCGTATCGACGCAGCCGATCACGAGATCGACGTTGTAGAGCGGCTCGCCCGGACCGAATCGCCGGGTCCGCCCGCCAGTTCGTGCCCATCAGTGCGTTTAGCCGATTGACGATGAGCGAGGCTTTGTACTCGCCTACGTCGTTCGGATAAAAGCCCTGACGGCCGACGTTGGTCGGGCTGACCGTGTCGTCGTCGAACACCGTGCAGTCGATCCCGCCGGGATGGCCAAGTTCCAGCATGGCGTGATGCAGCCGCGCGAGGCTCGGGAGCACCGCACTTCCGGTGCCGCCCGCGCCTACTACGACCACATTCCAGCTTCGCTCGAGCATGCGTGAAGGAAGCAGATAGCGGATGGCGCCTGTCATGCCGCCTCCTTCAACTTAGCCGCCGCGTACCAACTGCTCGGCACACGCTCGACGTCTTCGAAGATCCCCTTCGCACAGAGTCGCATCGCCATGCTGGGAACCGATGATGCACAGTTCCCAACGACAAACGCGAACTTCGTCTCATGCCGATCATCTTCGTCGTCGGTCGACGAAAAGAAGGCCGGATGAGCACCATGCGAATGGCAGTCGAGCACGCGCAATTCGCCCGCGAGAAGCGTCGGTCGCTCATACTTCAGCGAACCGGTGCCCTGCGACAGCACCCTCACGGGGGCCAGACGAAACTGCTTGGTCTCGACGTTCCAGACGATCCATGCACCCGTTTCAAGCGGATGCGCGAGCCGTGCCATTGCCACGAACTCGCCGATCAGTTCCGGCGGCACCGTGCCACAGCGCAGCACCGTCGATTCGACCACTCGTCCATAGGGGATCGCAGTCGGAACCGTATAGTGCGCAACGCGGCGAACGACCGACAGCCACGGAAGATCGATTTCGATGAAGACACCGTTCTCGCCGATTAGCAACCGCTCGCCTGCCGCCTGCATGGGCGCCACCGGCTCGCGCCGGGGCACCATGACAGTGGGAAACGAGCGCTGAAGCGCAACATCACCGGCGTTCAAGCGAACTGCATTGGAATCACCAGCATTCATTTGAGACCTCCTGTTTTGCTGGCGATCAGCTCAGCGAGAGTAATGTCCATGGAGACGAGCGCCTTTTTCGGAAACTGCTCGCCGTACTTGCCGTCGAGCATTTCCTTCCAGAATGCGAATTCCCCTTTCGGATGTGAAACACGTTTCTTGCCGTGATTGGGGTGGGTGAAGGCGGATTCGAAAAATCCGCTCTCCCATCCGGCGATCGATTCCACATCGATACGCTTGGGCACTTGCGCCGAGCCGATGCAGATCCGCCCCCAGTCCCAAGTGTTAAAGTAAGGCGGTTCGTGCAGCTTCGATGCAGGCGTTGGCCGGCTGTCTTCCTTCAGCGCGAACACGGAAAACCCGCTCGAAGCTGCACGGAACACCAACCCTGGATGCGGGACGACCGCACTGCGCCGTCCGATCTCCTGACAATCGAAGAAGACTCTTCGCATCGCCGGTCTGCACCACCACATCACCGCTTCTTGCGACACCGCGAGCACCGTCTCAGGCAGAAATTCCGCCTTCGGCGCCGCGTTTTGAGCCAGCTCGCGCAAGCAGTCGATGAGCGCCATGCGGTCGATCGGCCTTCCGGCACCAATCGTCGCCCGGCCGCTTTTGCCCTGCATCACCGGATGAACGGTGCCGTAGACGGCGCTGCGGTCCTGACGGCCGTACAGCAAGATGGCGCTGATCGCCGCGAGTTCGTCGACGCGGTCGGAGCCAATATCAAGCCCTTTCATACAAAACTCCTCGTTATGCCGCGAGACCCGCGATGACGCGGTCCAGTTGGCCAAGAATGGTTAGGCCCTGCGACCAGTTCGCGTACTGCTTGCGAATGGTGTCAGGCGTAGAGGCAATCGGCGTGAAGCCGAGGTAAGTCGTGCCGTCGCCGGCGCTGGCGAGGTACTCGTAGTGCGAATCGAGTACATCGCCGACGCGGCTGTCGTTTTGCACGGTGAGCGTCGCGGCTGCATATGCGCAGCGGGGCCGATACTCGCAACCGAAGAGGTCGCGATTGCCCACCCGCTGCAGCATCAACGACAGCTTTTCAAGCTCCGCGCAGATGCGGCGCGTGCGCCCGGAGGTAAAGCGCTGAAGCCGCCTAAGGGCCGCGACGCCAAGCGCCCGTTGAGGCAGATAGCGTCGGCTCTTTGCGTTCCAGCGGTAGACGTCCATGTCGTCGGGACAAAGCTGCGGACGTACAACGGAAGGGAGGTAGTGCTCGCTCTCCGTTTCGTCGTCGCCGAACCGGTCCGTCAGCATCTCGCGCGCTTCCTCATCGGTCGCGTTCGAGTCGCCGTCCCAGAACCAGGAAGCGAATTCCCCAAGGAATTCGTCCGGCGTCCGAATCCACATCGTGCGTCCGGCTGCACGATTGATCAGCACCATTGCCGTCGACACCAACCGGGGATGAACATTGCGAAGGTCGGCGGCACCTCTGCCGATCTCGAAGATGCTTTCCTCCGTTATCTCGATGCCGAGATAGACGGGCGAGGTCGGATTGAACTCGCTGCTGTCCTCCTGATACTGGACAACGTCTTGCACCGCCTGCACGTCGCACAGCACGAAGTCAAAACCAAGGCAGTCCAGACGCGGCGTATGACGCTTGGCCCACGAAAAGAAACCGTGGGCAAGCGCGTCACCCGCGCCTTTGAACTCCTGTACGTCGCGCGGCCTCAGCACGCCCGAGTTGAACTGGGCCGCGATGAGGCTGGCGACATCCTTTTCGGCGTTCCAACGCATCACTGCGCGCGTTTTGACGTCCGAGCCGATGGCCGGGAGGCTTAGAAAATCATTGGGAGTTCGACGTCGGGCAGAGGGAGCGCGTCGCGGTTGCCAAGGCTCTCCCGAGACAGCGACTTCTGCACCAGACGGGCGAGGATCGAAGAGCATTGCTCGATCTCCTTGTCATGAAAAAAAACCGCCCTTCCGGGCGGTTGCTGATGGGAAAGCGCCAGGTCCAGGTCGGACAAGGCTTTAAGGAGGTCGCGCTTACGCATCGACGCGGCAGGCCATGACTGCACCCTTGGCACCGGCCGCGCGCACAAACGCGAAGCGCATCACATCGCCTTCCGTCGTCGGCCCGTCAATCGCCGCGGTCGTCAGCTCCGGATACTGCGCGGAGTAGAGATCGCGGACATCGTCGGGCGAGAAGGTCGGGCCCGGATCGGGGAAGGTCACGCCGTTGTAGACGAACTCGCGCGTGAGCTTCGCAATTTGGATAGCCATGTCTGCTCCTTAGTCGAAAAGCGATGCGAGGTTGGTCCCGGTGTTAGCCGGTTCCGCCGATGATTCCGCTGCGGTCGATGCGCTCGGGGCGGTGCTCTGCCCTTCAGCGTCGTCACTTGCGTCGTCTTCATCGTTGTCCGCGTCGGCGCTCGATCTGCCGGGCGCAGGCAAAGCAGGCTTGCTTCCGCCCTTAGCCAGCGTCTTGGTCGCTTTGGAGACGTGCGTCGTCTTGGCGGCTTCGAGGATGGCGGTGGTCGCAGCAACCTGCTCGGCGAGCGACGCGTGCGCGCCCGTATAGGCCGCGAGCGCGTCGACGAAGCCCGCGTCGAGTTCGGCCGCCATCGCGGTGAGCGCGAGCGGCTGAAGCATGGCGGCGTCTTTTGCCGTGCCTTGCGGCATGACACAGACAACCATCTCGTCGCCCTTCATCTGCAAGGACAGCATGAGCTTCGTACAGTGACGCAGAAGCGGTTCAATAGCTGCAAACATGGAAAACTCCTGAGAAAGAAAAAGACCGCGCGGAGGCGGTCTTTAAAGGGATGGAAACTACGATCGATGCGGGCGAGCCGCGCGTTAGAACTTGAGCACCTTCGGGATCTTCCCCGCGTAGTCGAAGCCTTCGACTGCCAGAAGCGCGTCGATGACCTCGGACTTGGACTTGCCGAAGACCTTCTTGAAGTTGTCGCCGAGCGCGGCACGAATGCCCAGCTCGTCGGCAACCACCATCATTTCGGACTTCGTGATCAACTCCAGAAACTCTTTGCAGAGCTTCCAGTGCTTGGCGAGATCGAGGTGATGGTGCTTGCACAGACGCGTGAGGTGCTGGACATCGAGGCCCTGGATCGCGGCAACCGTCACACCGGTGACGGCATGCGCGAGCTTCGCGTCGTCTGCGGCAGCCGTCGAGGCTGCAGCTTTCGACACGTCACCGGACGCGACCTGCTCCTCGGTGAGCTTTTCCCAGATGCCCGAGAGCGTCTTTTGATCGACGCAGCGCATCTGGTCGGACAGTGCGATCGCAACGAGGTATCGCTGAGCTAGCGCGGGATCGGCTCCCACCTCGCGGCGCAGGGCTTTACGCCACAACGCCACGCGATACGCTTTGATCCGGTCCGACTCAGCCACCACCGTCGCCGGCGGATTGCTTGTCGTCGATGGCGTTGACGAACCGGCTGCTGCCTTCGCTGCTGCAGGCGACGCTTTCGCGCCCGCCTTGGCTGCTTCGGGCTTCGACTGCGTCGGGGCTTTGACCGCTTGCAGTTGCGCGGCCACCTTCTTCATGTTGCAGACGGTGTCGAAACACTGGCCGCGATAGACCTTGCCGATCGAGTCAGGCAGGCCGCTCACCGCCGCACCGTAGTTCTGGCACGCGTGACACGCCTTCGCCTGCTCTTCGCCGACGCCCTTCGGGCCGTCGACGGCGAGTTGCACGCGCGTGTGGTTGTCGCCAGCACGTACGATGCGCACGACCGGATATTCGTCGCGCAGGCCAGTGGCCGTCGCTTCGAGCATCTTTTGGGTCTTCTCGTTGTAGCAGGTGCGGTTCGCACAGTTTCCCGTACCGATGGATTCGCCGAACATCTCACCCTGCGTGGACGAGTTGTGCGGGCATCCAGCGCAGTCGGCCTTGTCGAAGATCGCGGCTGCCAACGAACAGGCGACCTGTTCGATGGTTTTCTTGACCTCCGCCACCGCCTTACCCTCCTTGATGATCACCGGCAGCAGCTTGTCCTGCGTCTCCTTGGGGACCGCAGCGAGCAGCTCGGCGTGACCGAGGAGGATCTGGCGCGTGCTGAGCGCATCGAGCACAGGCGTGCTGCAGTTCGTCAGCGCGAGACGCTTATCCAACGTCGCACGCGACCAGCCGAAGATGCGCGCGACTTCGTCGCGATCGCCTTTGCACAGCCCGACTTGCTCGGCCGCGGCGATCGCTTCTTCAGCGGGTGACATGTCGGCTCGCTGGATGTTCTCGATGATGGCGAGTTGCTTCGCTTCGACCTCATCGATGTCTCGAACGACGACCGGGATTTCATAGTCTTCGCCGTGCGCCGCGAGCGCCGCCTTGTATCTGCGGCCACCAGCGACGAGGCTGAAGCCGCCGTCAGCGAGCGTGCGCACGATGACAGGCTGAATGACGCCCTTTTCGCGAACAGACGCGGTCAGCTCTTCCATCTCCGCCGCATCGAAGTACTTGCGGGGATTGACGCTGACCTGAATTTGCTTGAGGGCGAGAGTAGGTTGCTGTTGCATGGCAGGGCTCCTGAGAGGGAACCTGCCCCCTTTGGGAGTGGTTCCCAAAGGGTTGAACAACGTGGGCTGACGAAAGTCAGCGCGGGGTCGATGCGTCTATGACGCGGGTGATAGAGCAAAGATAGCGGGTTATTTCGCGAGCTTGCCCCGCGAAAGCTCACGAATTTATGTCGTCTTTCATAGCCAGGCGGGGCGCGGCTCATCTCGTCCGCGTCCAACGGCTTGCCGCGCGTCCACGCGAGGCGATGTACCGCGACGATGTCCGCCGCGAGCCGCTCTGAATCGGCCGCAGATAACGCGAGGCCGACTGACCGAACGTCGTCTGCACCGACCGCGACCTTAAAGAATAGTGTGACGTCTCGATACCCGGGCGCGTCCAGCTTGTTTTCGTACTGACACGAATGCACGAGGCCGTCGTCCGGCAGCGGCGTGTGCGCCGGCTCATCAGCCAGCCCCCATCGTCTGATCATCGCCAGCCAGCGGGCTTCTCCATTAGGAAAGTAACGATGCACTTCCGTCGCGTGCCGACTGTCCAGCCGCAGCAACTGCATGCAGTGCTCCAGCAAATCATCGTCGAGCCGTCGAAAGTCCCAGAGGTTGAATGGGAAGTCGTCGCCATTGTAGAGGCCTGCTAGTGTCGTGAGTTAGAAGTTCGTTGAATCAATTTCCCGGTCTTTCTGGAATGACGAAATGTTGATTAAAGAGCCGCTCGGACTCGCGCAATCCTTCTTCGGTAAAGATCACGGACTTCGTCTTGTTGACCGGGTCTTCGATGAAACCTCGTTCGTAGAGCCGGTTCAGTACATCCCAGTCGAAACCCTTCCATGCACGGTATCGGTCATGCAGGGTCAGGTAGAGAAGTGCCAAGGCGACTTCATCAATTGCGTCGGTGTTGATGTTCATGATGCTTCGCCCGCGGCCTTCGTGACCCGCATACAGAACCGTTCGAGACTGGCCAGAATTTCATCAGCCGACTTGCTCCAAGAGAACGGCTGTGGATTGGCGTTATAGATCTCCAGGTATTGACGGATCGCGTCTTCGAGTTGACGTGTCGAGCGATGCGTAGCGCGTCGAAGGTATTTTTCAGTGAGCGAGGCGAACCATCGTTCGACCTGATTAAGCCACGACGCCGAGGTGGGCGTGAAATGAACATGGAAGCGGGGATGACGGGCGAACCAGGCTTTGATCGAGGGCGTTTTGTGCGTGCCATAGTTGTCCATCACCAGATGCACATCCAGGTGCGACGGCACGCTGGCTTCGATGGTGCGCAGAAAACGCACGAATTCGCTGCTGCGATGGCGCCGATGTACCTCGCCGATCACCTCGCCAGTCGCGATGTCCAGCGCCGCGAACAGCGTGGTCGTGCCGTGACGCATGTAATCGTGCGTGCGTCGTTCAGCGATGCCGGGTGCCAACGGCAACATGGGTTGCGTGCGATCGAGCGCCTGAATCTGGCTCTTTTCGTCCACGCACAACACCATGGCCTTAAGCGGCGGATCCAAGTAAAGCCCGACGATATCTCGCACCTTGTCGACGAACATCGGATCACTGGAGAGTTTGAACGTTTCCTGCCGATGCGGCTGCAAACCAAAAGCACGCCAGATCCGCGTGACCGCCGTTTGCGACAGTTTCATCTCACGAGCCATCGTGCGCGTGCTCCAGTGAGTTGCGCCGACAGGCACGCACTCAAGCGTCTTTGCAATAACCGCATCGACGCGCGCATCATCAATCGTTCTCGGCGCGCCGGGCCGAGGCGCATCGAGCAGTCCGTCCAGACGATTCATGACGAACCGCGCCCGCCACTTCGACACCGTTTGCTGAGTGACCCGCTGTTTCGCCGCGACACTTCTGTTGTCCAGTCCATCGGCACAGGCCAACACGATGCGGGCCCGCAATGCGAGGGCCTGTGCGGTCTTGCGTCGCAATGTCAGTGCTTGCAGTTCTTTGCGCTCCGATTCGCTCAGCACCAGTTCCCCTTTGGGCCGTCCGCTCATCCCTGCCTCCTCGCATCAAGTGCCACACAGAACACTTTAGTACGTGGTCGGCATCATTCAATGAATTTTTAACTCAGGACACTAGGAACTGGGCAGCGACGCGCGCTTGTCCGGAGCTACCTTCCGCTACGTCAAAGAGATGGGCAAGCGAATCCAAGCTCGCGTCGCGATCCTGAGCGCGTATCTCGGCCGCCCGCTGCGCGGGTGTCGTTCCGCCCGCCGCTTTAACAAGGAAGTCGTCAACGGTCGCTTGGAGTGCTTCGGCTAAATGCGTTGGGACGGTGAAGGTGATGGATCGGCTGCGGGGTGTCGGCCAATCACTCATAGCATTGTCGTGGCGTGACCGGCGCTCGAAGTGGAACCTGTTCGCATCATGCCATGAGTGAAAAAGTGCGCCGGCAGAACGCCGGCGCCCAAGACGATCGGCGCATAACCGGGGGACACCAGACCGCGAACGGAGCGTATTGGCTTTAAGGGCCAAATGATGCGGCGCAACGAACACTCGCGCTCGCGATGGCGAGAACACCCCAACGCGTGGCGCGAACGGTCACCAAATCTCGGGTGAAGGGGGGAAAAAGGTTCTTCGCTGATCCAGGGGACCGTTCGCGATAGGCTCTATCCGGCCACATCCGGTCATTCATGTCCACGGCGACACGGACATTCGAAAGTCGGCTGCAGACAGGTAGCGGACGCTGATTCGCTCAGGCGAGTCAGCACGGGTGGAGGGGGACGGAAGTGTAGTGTTGGCACAGGCGCTTTGTCGTCTCCTTTCGATCACGCGCTTCCAGTTGAGGGCAACCTTCCCCGCAACCATGCGTAGCCCATATGCATGAATGCACATAGCCTATACGTCGTAGTTTCGGCGAGCTCTGTCGTGTTTGCTTTTAATATCCTTGTTCGGTTGTCCCATTGCGGGATTTTCCATCGTCAAAGCGGCAAGGAGAGAGTTCATGTTCGACTGGGAGGATTTACGCCACTTCGTCGCATTCAGTCAGGAACAATCGCTCGCGAAAGCCGCCCGGCATCTGAAGGTCGATCACGCGACCGTCGCGCGCAGGATCGCTTCGCTCGAACAGTCCCTCGAACTCAAGCTGGTTGACCGCCGCCCACGCGCCTATGTGCTGACGGAAGACGGTGAACGCATCGCCGAACGGGGCAGGCGCATGCAGGAAGAGTCGTTTGCGGTGGAGCGAATGTCGGTCGGCGGACAGGAAGTCGTTAGCGGCGAGGTGGTGATCAGCGCGCCGCCGTCGATGTCGAGCAACGTCATTGCAACTCATCTGGGCAGGCTGCGCGTGCAGCATCCGGCGCTTCGCGTCCGCCTGATCGCCGACACGCGCAATGTGTCGCTGATAAGAAGGGAAGCGGATATTGCAGTTCGTCTGAGCAGGCCCACCGAGGCCGATCTCGTCGCACGCAAGATCGGCGTGGTTCCGTTCGCGTTTTACGCGTCGCCGGACTATCTGGCGTCTCGTGCGCCCGAAGACTACGAGTTCATCGGATATGACGACAGTCTCGAAGGATCGGCTCAGCAGATCTGGCTGGACGCGCAGACGAAGTCACGTCCCGTCGTTCTGCGCAGCAATAGTCTCGACGTGCAGGCAGCCGCCGCGCGGGCAGGTGTCGGGGTGGCAATTTTGCCCTACTTTCTCGGAGACTGGGACGAGAGCCTCAGCATCGTCGAACGGCCGGGCGAGCCAATGCAGCGCGAGATATGGCTCTCCATTCACAACGATCTGCGGCACGCTCCGGCGATCCGCAGTGTCATGCAGTTCATTGCAAGCTGCTTTCCCGGTAACGGCTGACGCGGGCAGCGCGCCGCGACAGCTTGTGCATTTTCTCCAGGACGGTACGCACATTTCGGGAATTGGCGGATAGAAGGCCGGTGGCAATAATGCATTCACCGATCGACGAACAGGCACACGGCAGATCGCACACCTGCCGCCTGATCGTCGAACAGCTTCTCATCTATCCGCCAAGGAGCACGAAATGAAACGCTTTTTGATCCCGGCCATCATTGCCGGCGCTATCGTATCGTCGTCTGTGTTCGCCGAGTCTGCCACGCACGGCAAGACCCGCGAAGAAGTCCGGGCCGAACTCGTTCAGGCCCGCGCAGCGGGCGTGTTCGACGCGCCCGACGCCACCTATCCCGACGCCCAACTGCGCGCAGCCGCCGCGCTCCAGAACGCCGGCACGAGCGCCGCGAATACCGACGCCTCTTCCGTGGGCGGCACCGCCACAGGCGGCACGCAAAGCGGGCGCCGCACCGTGACCGCGCCGGAAGCACGGGACAGCATCTATTTCGGTCAATGACCGCCAATGCGTAACAGCGCCGGCATCTGTCGCAAGTGATGCGGCTGCCGGCTCACGTCAGACAGGCAAGGAGTACCGTGATGGAACAGTTCAAGATGCGCATCGGCAGCGAGTGGCGCGGTGCGAGCGATGGCCGGACCTTCGAGAGTATCAATCCCTACAACGGCGAAGTCTGGGCGGAGGTGCCGCGCGGCACGGCCGACGATGTCGATGCAGCCGTGCGCGCGGCGCATGCTGCATTTAGAAGCGGCCCGTGGGCCGCGATGACCGCGAGCCAGCGTGGGATGACGCTTCACAGGATCGGCGATGCCATTGCCGCGCATGCAGAGGAACTCGCCGAGCTGGAGGTCAGGGACAACGGCAAGCTGAAAGCCGAAATGCTGAAGCAGATGCAATATCTGCCGCAATGGTTCTACTACTTTGGCGGTCTCGCCGACAAGATTCAGGGCGATGTTACGCCGTTCGATAAGGCGGGCATTTTTCACTACAGCACGTTCGAGCCGCTCGGTGTCGTCGCGACGATCGCACCGTGGAATTCTCCGCTGCTGCTCGCGGTGTGGAAAATCGCCCCAGCGCTCGCCGCCGGCAATACGGTCGTCATCAAGCCATCGGAATTCTCGTCGGCGTCTTCCATTCTCTTTGCGAAGCTGTGCGAAGAGGCGGGCGTGCCGGATGGCGTCGTCAATATCGTGACCGGCTTCGGTAAGGAAGTCGGCGAACCGCTGGTCGGTCATCCCCTCGTCGCGCGCGTCGCTTTCACCGGCAGCGAAGGCGGCGGTCGCCATGTCTACGAGAACGCGGCGCGCTCGTTCAAGCGCGTTTCGCTCGAACTGGGCGGCAAGTCGGCCAACATCGTGTTCGAAGATGCCAACCTCGACGATGCCGTGAAAGGCGCCGTCACCGCCATTTTTTCGGCCACGGGCCAAAGCTGCATGGCGGGATCGCGCCTGCTCGTGCATTCGAGCATCCATGACGAGTTCGTCGAACGGCTGGTGAATTTCATGAAGGGTGTACGGCTCGGCGATCCGATGTCGCCGGATACGAACATGGGTCCCGTATCGACTCAGCCGCAACTCGAGAAAACGCTGTACTACATCGACGTGGCGAAACAGGAAGGCGCACGCCTCGTGTTGGGCGGTCATCGCTCGACGCGACCCGGCACGGAGAAAGGCCTGTTTGTCGAACCGACCATTTTCGTCGATGTGCGCAACGACATGCGCATCGCTCAGGAGGAAGTGTTCGGACCCGTCGTGGCGGTCATCAAGTTCGACACGGAGGAGGAAGCGATCGCCATAGCCAACGACAGCAACTATGGTCTCGCGGCCGGTGTCTGGACGCGCGACCTTCGCCGCGCCATGACGGTGCCGAAGCGGCTGGAAGCGGGCAGCGTGTGGGTCAATGCCTATCGCCTCGTCAGCTATCTCGCACCGTTCGGCGGCGTGAAGGCCTCGGGAATCGGCCGTGAAAACGGGATTCGCGCGGTCTACGAATACCTCGAAGCAAAGAGCGTGTTCATCAATCCGACGCCGGGTGTCGAAAACCCGTTCGTGCTGAGCTAGGCAAAAGCGGATACCCAAGCAGGCAGGTCAAGACTATGCGTTCGACGTGGATACCCTCTCGCGGCCTTGTGATGTTCGCCGGCCGCACTGCGCTGGAGGCTGCGTTAGGCCTGCTCTGCGCGATGCTCGCTGGCCTTCACGAGCCGCATTGGGCCGCGTGGACCGTGGTCTCGCTGGCGATTCCGGCACGCGGAGACAGTCTGTTGAAGTCGCTCGGCCGCGCGCTCGGCACGGCTGTCGGTGCGCCCGTCGGCGTGCTGCTGGTGCTGGTTGCGCACGGCAACGCGCCGCTGCTTGTCGGCCTGCTGGCGGTGTGGCTTGCCGCGTGTGTCCATGCGGGCGCCTCATTGCGCAATTACCGCGCATACGGTGCGGTGCTGGCGGGTTACAGCGCCGTCATCATCGCGATGTCGTTGTCAGGCGAATCCGCACAGTTGTTCGAGGTCGGCAAGGATCGCTGCGCCGGGGTGCTCATCGGTATTGCATGCGCGTTGCTTGTCACCGTCTTCTCGCGCGAGCCTGTGCAGGGCGGCCATGCAGCCCGACGCATCCGCCATGCGATAAGCGCGGCATGCGCGTGGTGCGCGGCCCGGCTTGCAGGCGTGCCACGCCTGCGGGCCATCGACGGCACTGGCCCGCAACGACTGCGTCGGCAATTCAGCGATATCCTCGCGCTTGACGGCGCGGTGCTGAGCGCGGCCGCTGAGTCGCCGGCGCTGTGGACCCGCACCGGTGGTCTGCGCGGCGTCGTGCCGGCGCTTCTGAGTCTGCTCGTGGTGTCGAGAGGCATCGAGCGGAACATCGAAGCGGCCGCGTCACCAGGGAATGCAATAAGCGACGAGATCGGGGCAGTCGTTGTCGAAGCATCGGTATTGCTCAGGTCGATCGCTCGTGAGTTGCGTGGCGATGGCGCAGCCGAATCCGACACGACAGCCGTCTTTCTCGCGCAACTGCGCTCGTTGCACGTCACGCTTTCATTGGCTCAGGCCGCAACCGTCATCGAACGCCGATGCATCGATCTCGTCTCAGCACTGCTCGGCGCCACGGAAGGAGCGCTGCGCGTGTTCGCCCGTTTGACAGGGGCCGAAGAAAGTCGAAATGACCTTGCAGAAAGCTATCCCGCGCCCCTTTATACACGCGATCGAACTTACGCGATAGCCGCGGCGTTACGCGCTGCGGCTGCATTGCTGCTCGCCGGAGTGATCTGGATGAACACCGGCTGGCAAGGCGGGCCGCTGTTCGTTGCGTTCACGGCTATCGCGATCGCCCTCTTCGCGATCAGGCCCGACCCGCGACATACAGCAATCCATTTTCTGGCTTCGGGCGCCGTGGGAGCCGGCGCTGCGCTGGTGTTCTGCGTGACGGTTGCGCCGCACATTGCGCAACCGGTGGCAATCGCGCTCGCGGAGGGCGGCATCGTTTTTCTGGCGATTGTGTGGTCGTCGCTTCTGTCGAATAGTTTCTGGGCGTCGGGCTTCTGCCTGGTATTCCTCGTCGTGTCCGATCCGGCAGCGATAGCGCATACAACGGCAAGCGTGGTGAGCAGCAATGCAGCAGGTGTACTCGCGGGCTCGGCGCTGGCCGCGCTGGCATTTCATCTGGTTCCATCGCGCGGATTTGAGAGCCGGCGGCGCAAACGCCGTCTGATGGGAATCGCCGGCACGGTCGGGACGTTGATTGCGTCGCGCGTCGAGCGGCGAACGGCCATCACGCATCACGCGTGGCAGAGCCGAAGCATCGACGCGCTCGTGCGAATAGCATTGCCCGCTGCATCCGCAGAGGAAGTGGAACAATGCATGTCGTGGATCGAGATAGGTTCAGAACTGCTCGCACTGAAGAATGATTTGCGCATCGGTGCTCGAACGCTTCCACCGGTCGCGCGAAAGGTACTGGACCTGTTGCTTTCGGATCTCAGGAATATCGAGCCTCATGCGTGGCACGCACGGCTCATTGCGGCCGATGCTGAGCTTCAATCCACGTGGCACGCCGATCAAACCGTACTGGCCATCCGGGCCAGAATTGCCGAAATCATCTCGCTGCTGGAGCACGTTGCTGCGCTGCGAGTTGCGCCGGCTCGATGAGAGGTTTCGAAGGCGGCGGAGCGCCAAATTTTTTGTTCTGCATGAAGGAGAAAGTTGAAATGGCACGGAAGAATTCAGTGCAGGTCGTCGAGAGGTTCTGGCGTGAAGTCTGGCAATTGCGCAATCCGCACGCAGCGGATCATCTGGTTACCGACGATTTCACGGTCACCTCGGGCGGGGTGGAGATCAAGTCGCGTGACACGTTCAAGAAGTGGGTTGCTGCGTTCCTCGCCAGCATCGATGAGTTCGAGTTCGATGTGATCGAGACGTTTCAGAACGAAATCGGCGATCGGGTGGCCAGTCGATGGCGGGTCACGGGGAAGAACAATGGTTTCATGGGTTCGGAGCCGACAGGCTTACCGATCGACATGACGGGAACGGCCGTCCTGCATGTCGGCGAGGACGGGCTGCTGCGGCACAACTGGGTGGAACGCAGTGCGCTGGAGGTGCTGCGCGGTGTGACTGCGGGAAATAGCTCCGCTGAGTTTCTCAAGCCTGCATCAAACAAGTCGGGCCTGTAAGCTTTCGCGCGTTGTTGCACGCGAATGCGCCATTAGGGCAGACGGCGGCAAGGGCGCAACTTCTGTGAAGCCGAGACATTGTCCGGACCGCCGTCGCGGTCGTGTACGTCCGGAACACTTTATTAGCTGCCTGTGGACATGTGACCGAATGTCCGGCGGCAATGGGTCGAAGATCGCCCACTCCACCAAGTGCACAATCAATCTCCCTTCGTGGAAGAGGAGATTGTCATGGAAACGCTTACTTCTTCCGGCGCTCGCCGGGTGCCATGGAATAAGGGGAGGCTGACCGGCCAGAAACCTCCGTTGAAGCTTCGGGAAATATGGGCGATTCGAACGAGGCTGCAGATGTCTTCCAACGCACGCGAGTTGGCGATGTTCAACCTTGCCATCGACAGCAAGCTTCGGGCGTGCGATTTAACGCGCTTGCAGGTTCAAGACGTCTGCATGGGAGGTCACGTGGTCTCGCGAGCGACTTTCATGCAGCAGAAGACGCAGCGACCAGTCCAGTTCGAAATCACAGAGCAAACCCGGCAGAGTGTCGCGGCCTGGATCTCGGCTCGGGGGCTGAAGCCCGCCGACTATCTGTTTCCCAGTCGACTGCACGCGTCAGCGCACGTGTCCACGCGCCAGTATGCACGCATCGTACATCGTTGGGTCGCATCAATCGGGCTGGATGACGCCGCGTATGGCACCCACACGATGCGCCGCACGAAGGCAGCCCTGATATATCGACGCACTAAGAACCTGCGCTCGGTTCAGTTGCTCTTGGGCCATACCAAGCTTGAGAGCACCGTTCGATACCTCGGTATCGAGGTGGATGACGCGCTTGAGATGGCCGAACAAACCGAAGTCTGATAACTGTTGGCCGGTGAGCGGGCGCTTGCCGGCCATGAGCGGTCCTTAGCTCGACTCTTTTGGTGCCTCCTGAGCGGCGCCTAGTCCTATGAAAGGAGTCATCCGTCAGGATCACGATGTTGCGGCATCGCGATCGCCTGCCTGCACCGACATTCGGCAAACAAGACCTACTTGCGCAGACTCCGCTTTCTCCGTTCACGGGGTTCGGTACCCGTATCGACAGGGGTGAACGGCGCTTGGAATCGACTCACCAGAAAATCAATGAAGGCGCGCGCACGAGCCGTCTGATTTCTTTGTCGCGGGTAGTAAACAAACAGGTCGGCAGAGGGGAGAACCGTGTTCGGCAAAACAAGGCTGAGCCGACCGCTCTGCAAATACTTCGCAAGATCCCATTCCGAGCGAATCAATATTCCGTGTCCTTCCAATGCCCAGCGCAGCACGATATCGCCGTCGTTGCTTGATAACGCGCCTTTCACTTTAATCGCCTCGGTGTGGTCGTTCACGATGTAACGCCACACCCCATAAGCATCCTCGTTCTGTCGGTGGATGATGCATCGGTGCTCAGACAAATCTTCAACTCGCACGGGCGTGCCATGTTTCTCCAGGTATTTCGGCGAGGCGCACAAAAATCGGCGATTACTCATGATGCGACGCGCGCTCAAGCGGGTGTCGGGTAATTCGCCGAACCTGATCGCCATGTCAAACGCGCCTTCCACAAGATCCACGGGACGATCTGTCACTTCAAATTGAACTTCGACGCCAGGAAATCGCTTGGCGAACTCCGACACCAGCGGCGCAATCGTAGTGCGTCCGAACCCAAGCGTCGCATTAATGCGCAAGAGACCTTGCGGATCACCTTTGGTCCCGGAAATCGCCTCTTCCATCTCGCGTACTTGCCCGACGATCTGCAAGGCGTATCGCAGGTAGGTCTCGCCTTCAGGCGTGAGGCTCACGCTTCGAGTCGTCCGATTCACCAGACGAACGCCTAAGCGCTGCTCGATAACGCCGAGTCGTTTCGTCGCTGCGGGTGGGGACAGATCGAGCGCCCGCGCCGCACCCGACATACTTTTAAGCTTCGCTAGAAGAATGAAGAACTCGAAATCGGTAGCGGTCTGGGTTTCAGTATTCACTGGACTTGAATAGTGTTGTGAACAGAAGTGCAGTTTAGCAGCGTTTTTCGCAGTTAAGCTACGTTCCATATTGCAGCCGAGGGGGTCGCAATATGCTTCCAAAACTCAGGAGACAAGCCGTGAGAATCGTTGAAATCCGCGAAAAGACCGTTCCTATCAGTTCCCCAATCCGCAATGCCTATATCGACTTCAGCAAGATGACGCTGAGTCTCGTCGCCGTCGTTACCGACGTGATTCGCGACGGCAAGCCGGTGATCGGATACGGCTTCAATTCGAACGGCCGCTATGGTCAAGGCAAGTTGATGCGCGAACGCTTTATCCCGCGTCTCCTGGAAGCAGATCCCGCTTCACTCGTGAACGATGCTGGTGACAATCTCGACCCCCACAAAATCTGGGCAACGATGTTCACCAACGAAAAGCCCGGCGGTCATGGCGAGCGTTCGGTGGCGATCGGCACGATCGACATGGCTGTCTGGGACGCCGTGGCGAAGATTGAAGGCAAGCCATTGTTCCAACTGCTCGCAGACCGATACGGCAACGGCACGCCCGATCGCAAAATCTTCGTGTACGCAGCAGGCGGGTACTACTATCCGGGGCAAGATCACAATAAGCTCAAGGACGAAATGCGTAGCTACATCGACCGTGGCTATACGGTCGTGAAGAAGAAGATCGGCGGCGCATCGCTTGATGAAGACCTGCGTCGCATCGATTCGATTCTGAGCGTGCTCGGCGACGGCCAGAAGCTCGCCGTGGATGCCAACGGTCGCTTCGATCTCGATACCGCAATTCAATACGCGAAAGCGCTCTCGCAATACGACCTGTTCTGGTACGAGGAACCCGGCGATCCGCTCGATTACGAACTGCAAGCGACGCTGCGTAATTATTACGACAAGCCGATGGCAACCGGCGAAGACCTCTTCTCGATGCAGGATGCCCGCAACCTGATCCGCTACGGCGGCATGCGCGCCGACCGCGACTGGCTGCAATTCGATTGCGCACTGAGTTACGGCCTCGTCGAATACCTGCGCACGCTCGACATGCTGCACGAGCACGGCTGGTCGCCGAAGCGCTGCATTCCGCACGGCGGCCATCAAATGTCGCTGAACATCGCAGCAGGTCTCGGACTCGGCGGTAACGAATCGTATCCGGATCTGTTCCAGCCGTACGGCGGCTTCCCCGACGGCGTCAAGGTTGAGAACGGCTATATCACCATGCCGGACATCCCCGGCATCGGCTTTGAAGGAAAGGCCGATCTCTTCGCCGAGATGCAAAAGCTGTCCTCATAAGCCTCAGATAGGCAAAGCGCCGATACACCCCTCGGCGCTACGTTCATACAACAACAAAAGAACGCAGGAAGATCCGGCCGTGCTCACCGCAGCGCTCGACTGCGCTGCGGGCGCGCGCCCCGATTCCATTAGAAGACGCCATGCATAGGAGACAAACATGCTGGTATCAGTCAGGAAAACGCTTTCCAAGCTCTATGTTCAAGTCCTTATCGGCATCATAGCGGGGATATTACTAGGGCATTTCTATCCCGATATTGGCTCGCAACTTAAGCCACTCGGCGACCTTTTCATCAAACTGATTCGGATGCTGCTGGCACCGATCATCTTCGCATCCGTTGTAGTCGGCATAGCCCGCATGAGTGATCTTCATGAGGCTGGCCGTGTCGGTGTGAAGGCGGTGCTTTATTTCGAAATCGCGTCGACTGTCGCGCTTGTGGTGGGTCTCGTGGTCGTGAACGTATTTAAGCCCGGCAGCGGCATGAACATCGATCCCGCGCACATAGACAGTTCTGCGATTGCAACCTATAAGCAAGCAGCAAAGCAGCATGGCACGCTCGACTTCCTGATGAGCATCGTTCCGAACAGTATCGTCGGCGCGTTTGCCAATGGCGAAATCTTGCCGATCATCTTCTTTTCGCTGTTACTTGCCATTTCTCTCGCCAAACTGGGCCCGCGTACGGCGCCTTTTGTCGACATGCTTGATATGTTCCTGCAAGGCATGTTTGGCATCGTTCGAATCGTAATGTATGTTGCACCAATCGGCGCCTTCGGCGGGATGGCCTTCACCATTGCCAAATACGGGATCGGTACCCTGGCTTCTTTTGGCCAACTGATGCTGTGCCTGTATCTGACATCGATCTTCTTCGTGGTGGTCGTGCTCGGCATTGTCATGCGTATGTGCGGCTTGTCGTTGTTCAAGTACCTGCGCTACATCAAGGATGAGATTTTCATCACCCTGGGCACGGCTTCGACAGAAGCAGTGTTGCCGCAAATGCTCATCAAGATGGAGAAGATGGGTTGCTCACGACCGGTCGTCGGAATGGTTTTGCCTACCGGCTATACCTTCAACGCTGACGGGACGGCGATCTACCTGACCATGGCGGCGATGTTCATCGCGCAGGCTATGAACGTGCATTTGACAATCTGGGACCAGTTGCTTGTGCTCGGCGTGCTCTTACTAACCTCAAAGGGTTCGGCTGGCGTGGCAGGCGCAGGATTCGTCGCGTTGGCTGCAACACTGGCGTCGATGCACAAGATTCCCGTTGAAGGTTTGGTGCTTCTGCTCGGCGTGGACCGTTTTCTTAACGAGGCCCGTGCAGTGACGAACCTTATCGGGAACGGGGTGGCAACGGTTGTGGTAGCTCGATGGGAAGGGGCGTTGGATATGAACGTCGCGCGAGCGATGCTCAATCGTCAAGGCGATACAAGCATCGATGCGTTGGAGCCGGTCGTACCGCTCGCAGCTGAGCCGATGACAGGCAACAAGCCAGTCGTGCGACCAAACGCCCATTAAATCGCTCGTGTTCCGCTCGCTTCGATTGCGAGCGGAACTGCCAGCGCGTCAATCCTTTCCCATAATTGATGACATGACAAAGCAATCTGAAACCACCAGCTTTCGGCAAGCCGCTCTCGACTACCATGAGTTTCCGACGCCCGGGAAGCTGTCGATTACTCCGACGAAGCAAATGATCAACCAGCGTGATCTCTCGCTGGCCTACTCCCCGGGTGTCGCCTTCGCATGTGAGGAAATCGTCGAAAACCCGCTCAATGCTGCGCGCTTCACGGCTCGCAGCAACCTCGTCGGCGTGGTCACGAACGGAACTGCGGTACTTGGGCTGGGTAACATTGGGCCGCTGGCATCGAAGCCGGTAATGGAAGGCAAAGCGGTGCTGTTCAAGAAGTTCGCGGGCATCGACGTGTTCGACATCGAGCTGAACGAGTCGGATCCACACAAGTTGGTGGACGTGATTGCTGCACTTGAGCCGACCTTTGGCGGGATCAATCTGGAAGACATCAAGGCGCCCGATTGCTTCATCGTCGAACGCGAATGCCGAAAACGCATGAAGATCCCGGTGTTCCACGACGACCAGCACGGTACGGCGATCGTCGTCGCTGCCGCGATCATCAACGGCCTGAAGGTCGTGGGCAAGAATATCAAGGAAGTGAAGCTGGTGGCGTCGGGTGCAGGTGCTGCGGCACTCGCGTGCCTCGATCTTCTCGTTGACGTTGGGCTGCCGCTTGAAAACATCTTGGTGACTGATCTTGTCGGTGTGGTCTACCAAGGCCGGACAGAACTCATGGATCCGGACAAGGAACGTTTTGCCCGCGATACCAGCGCGCGCACACTCGCTGAAGTGATCGAAGGCGCGGACGTCTTCCTTGGCTTGTCTGCCGGTGGAGTGCTCAAGCAAGACATGGTCAAACAGATGGCCGTGAAGCCGCTGATCCTGGCGCTCGCCAATCCGACCCCGGAAATCCTTCCGGAACTCGCGCTCGAGGTGCGTCCGGATGCAATCCTCGCGACGGGGCGGGCCGACTTTCCGAATCAGGTCAACAACGTCCTGGTGTTTCCATTCCTGTTCCGAGGCGCGCTTGACGCCGGCGCGACGACGGTGACGCGGGAAATGGAAATTGCAGCGGTCAAAGCACTGGCCGAACTGGCGCGGCAGGAACAGAGCGACATTGTCGCGACAGCGTACGGCATTCGCGATCTCTCCTTTGGCCCGGAATATCTCATTCCGAAACCATTCGATCCGCGCTTGATCGTCAAGCTCGCGCCTGCTGTTGCGCAAGCGGCCATGGATTCTGGCGTTGCCGAGCGTCCGATTGAGGACATGGAGGCCTATAAGCAACATTTGCAGCAGTTCGTGTATCAAAGCGGCACGACCATGAAGCCAATTTTTCAGCTCGCGCGTGGCGTGGAGCCTGAGAAGAAGCGAATCGTGTTTGCGGAAGGCGAGGAAGAGCGGATACTGCGCGCTGTTCAGATTGTCGTCGATGAGAAGCTTGCCACGCCCATCTTGATTGGCCGACCGAGCGTGATCGAGCAACGGATTGCACGCTACGGTCTGCGTCTGGCGGCGGGTCAGGACTATACGGTCGTGAACACCGATCACGACGAGCGTTACCGCGACTTCTGGCAAGAGTATTACAAGATGATGTCTCGCAAGGGCATCACGCCCCAGATGGCGAAGCTGGAAATGCGTCGCCGCACGACGCTGATCGGCGCGATGCTGGTGAAGCAGGGCGAGGCAGACGGTATGATCTGCGGCATAGTGAGCACGACGCACCGGCACTTACACTTCATCGATCAGGTGATCGGCAAGAAGCAAGGCTGCAACGTCTACGCAGCGATGAACGCGCTGGTGCTGCCGGGTCGGCAGATTTTCCTCGTCGATACGCACGTGAACGTCGATCCAACGGCCGACGAACTGGCCGAGATCACAATCATGGCGGCAGAAGAAGTACGCCGTTTTGGCGTCGAGCCGAAGGTCGCACTGGTTTCGCACTCGAACTTCGGCACGAGCAACGCGCCCTCAGCGCAGAAGATGCGCGATACGTTGGCAATTCTGCGACAGCGCGCGCCTGAAATACAGGTCGACGGAGAAATGCACGGCGGCTTGGCCCTTGATCACAAACTACGCGCCGAAGCAATGCCGGATTCGACGCTAGAGGGCGACGCGAACCTTTTGGTGCTGCCTAATATCGACGCGGCGAATATCTCGTACAACCTGCTTAAAGCGGCGGCGGGCAACAACGTCGCGATCGGCTCTATTCTGCTCGGTGCGGCGCTCCCCGTACATGTGCTCCCCCCTTCGGCGACGGTCCGTCGAATTGTCAATATGACGGCGTTGTTGGTGGCCGATGCGACAGCTGTGTTGAAGGAAGCGACTCGTTGAGTGTGGTCGGGAGACCCGTTAGGTTCCAAACCGCCGACTCGCGTCGATGATGCGCGGATAGCGTCGCCCCCTAACCCTCGATCTCGTAGGCAATTGGTGCCTTAAGGACGCGGGTCGACTCACATCGGCCCGGCGGCCCACCGCGGAAGTGATGCGATCGTCCAGGTGGGGATTGTCGGCGAAGGTTCACTGCGGGTCGCACTGTGAATACTCCGGTAGCACGACACAATTGCGGTCGGAGGACTAGGCCATGAGTAGGAAAATGACAGGCAGGTTAGGTGCTCCGGCCGTGCGCGCCGTCCCTGATGCGAATCGCATGAAGTTTCCCATCGAGCAGTCCATCGCGAACGAAATCTCGCTGCACTATCACCTTACTTTGGAAGTCATGCGCAGCGGATGCGGGAGCGAGTATCACGTAGGAAGCATGGCTCAAGTTGTTCACACGGCCCTGCTCCTCCGTCGATTTTGCGGCCAAGGAGTGCGAACGGGGTTGTTTCGTGACGCGAAGGATGCCATTTTGCGTCGCCACCGATTGGGCTTCGAAAAGGGCGATTGGCTCGCCGATGGAGAAGCATATGCGATTCTTGCGGAGATCCTTAACCTACTTGACCATCAGCTCGCCATTGTCCCCCTCAGTGAATTGCAGATCGTGAATACGCGTTTGTCGAACGGGTCAAGAGCCAACTACGCAACAAGCCAGGAGCAGCCTGTCTGAGTGAAGCAACCTTTGTGCAGAATCGATTCGATGCGCCGTTAGTCCCCGCTTGGCGGCGATGGATGGCTTCGACCTGCATCAGCTTCTTGAACGACCGTTTCACTGCTGTCAGCGGTCTTCACGGTCGCGCGAGTTCGAGCGGCGGTTCAGGGTCGCATACGGTCCGTTCCCGAAAAGCCTCGAAGAACCCACAAAAAACCCGGCTCGAAAGCCGGGTTGTGATCAAAGGCTGTTACAAGCGGCACCGCACGGATGCCGCTGCGTCCTATGCGGCCGCGCCAGTCGCTGGCCGCATAGATCGAGACAACAAAGTCGTGACTGCCCCCGCCAAAGTCCACTCGCCAAACTGCTGCTCATGGCTTTCATGGATGAGACGGTCGAGGCACAGCACCTCGACGCCATCGACGTGTACCTTGCCGAGGACGTTCGCCAGCACCGCGCGGTTGGAGCCTTCTCGTTTAACCGTGACGACGCCCTCCCCGACCACCACATACACGTTCGAGTCCTTCGGCATTTACGCTGCCTCCTTCAAAAGTTTGCGCATGTCGCCGGACGTTTCCGCCGACAGCAATGCGAGGTCATCGACGAAACGATCTAGCAGGGAGTCCATATGAAGGAAGGTCTCGTCGTCCAGTTCCGGCGTCGCCCAGTCCAGCCCCGCCTGCGTCGCATCACGTTTGTGCGCGACCATTTGGTCCTGATACTCGTCGATGCTTCCTGGTAGATGGAAATACACGACTTTCAAGACGCCCTTCCGGTTCCATCGCAGCGCGCGCCGCATCGCCTGATACTCGATGCGCCACGTCCACGAGCGGTCATAGAAGAGGATGTAGTCAGCGTTCGGCAGGTTGTAGCCGGCGCGGCCGGATGCCTTGGTGGCCATCAGCCCGGTTGCCAGTCCGCCCAAGAAGCGCTTGTCCTTATCGGCCACGCGACGCTTGATCGGGATCTCGCCATGAAACGGGACTGTCTGAACACCATGCGCATCCAGCTCGCGCGCAAGAAAATCAAGCACGCCGGGGTTCTCGGCAAACACGATTGCTTGCTTGCCTTCCGCAGCGATCGCACGCATGCGCGCCACAATCGCGCGCTGCTTGCTTGTCAGCCCGCCGATGTACTCCACGCCCTCCATCCCGAACTGCGGATAGTTGGCAGCGAAGTGAACAGCACGGATACGAGCGAGGATCGTCACCAGGTTGCACGCCTTTTTGTCATCGCGCGATGAGCAATACCAATCGGCGAACTCGTCAGCAGCGCGCAGGTACGCGGCCAGATGCCCGCGATCCCAGTCGACCGTCTCCACCTCGAACTGCGGTGGTTCGATCCGGATGTAGCGCGACACCTCAGGCTCTGCGACCAGCCGCCGCTTGATGTGCGGCGCGAGCATCGCGCGGTAGAGATGCAGGTCGCCGATCTTCGGCACCTCGCGTTTCGCCCCATCCTGCAGGCTCTCCGCGAACTGCCACGTCACCCACTCCAGCACCACGAAGTCATCCCTGAATCGATCGACGCCGCGCATCGCGTATTCCACCGAATTGATCCAGTTCTGCTCGAGATAGCCCACGCGATAGCCATAAGGCTGAGCCGCCGTTCCATCGCCACCGGAGAACGCAATCAAACCGAACGCATCTCTTGGATAGTTGGGAATCGGACTGCCTGTGAGGACAAAACGCCGTCGAGCCGAAAGCTGCCAAAGCGCGCGGCTCTGATCACTTGTCGGATTGGCGAGGCGCTCGCCTTCGTCGGCCACCAGCAGGCCGATGCGACGCCGCAGTCGATGCGCATACGTCACGTGCGCAGATGCGGCTTTGTCCACCGGCATACGCAGGCGCTCATACGAGATGAGATTGATGCGCCGCAGATCGCCGAGGTCCGCCGCTGACTCGATCACTTTCACGTGATCGGCCGCGATCGGCAACTGGGCAATCTCCTTCAACATCTCCTCGATGAGCCGGGACTCAACAACGATGAGGCCGTGCTTTACGCCCGAGACGAGGATCAGCGCCAATGCGAGCCGGGACTTGCCACACCCCTGCTCCCACGCGACGATGCATCCAGTCGGCTTCAACAGCGTTTCGATCAGATCATCGACCTGAAACTCCCAATCGAGCCACTGATCGACGCCGAGCGCCTTCACGCGCGAGCGCAGCGCCGCGGCTTGGTCGGGAAAGCGCGCGCACAGACCTTCGTGCACCACTTCCCATCCCTCGTTGACGTTCTCGACCGCGAACCGCGCATTGAGCTCGTCGACCGACAGGTGATACCCAACGCCATGCAGCGCGTATCGGTACCGCCCGTCGGTTTCACGATCAAAGTGGACTTCGTCGCCCGCCTTGATGAGCGGACTGGCCCAGCGGGTCGCATCGACCTTGTGGGTCTCTTTCGCGATGCCCGACACCTGATCTCGCGATCCAGCGCCAGTTGTCCACGCCACGTGCCGCAGCGGTATCGCCTGTCGTACGCTGCGACGCATGCGTCTGCTGAAGTGCTCCATGAAGCCGGGCGCGAGTTGCGGCTCGCCACCGACGCTGCGGATTCGATCAAGCAACTGACCAAAGGCCGCAACCGGATCGTCTTGCACCAGATACGTTTCCATATCCAGCAAGCCTTGCCCGGAGTAACGGAAGCCACGCGGCAGCCGGTGGCCGTCGCGCGAGTAAATGCGCTTCACGAGAACCGCGTTGAGCACCATCGCTTCGTTGAAGCCGCATGCGAACGACAAGCGAATGCGCCGGCCATCGTGCGAGACCTTGACAGACTTGTCGCCCGTGACCACACGCGTGATGAACGGCACGCTGTCATCGAGCTTCTGCAGCCGCAGCCGAGCTTCCCCGAAGGATCGCTCCTCGAAGTGCAGCCCGAGGTCTGGGCCTGGCTTGGCCAGATCGTCAACCAACGCACGCACGAAGTCCGAGGGACGATCGCGATAACGGTCGAACACCACCACGGCCGTGCGCACGTTCGCGCCTTCCAGCTTGAACGCGTCCGCTGGAAGTTCGAACAGGCCAGCCGCGCGGCGCTTCACGCGGTCGCCCTGCTCGCCCGCGATCATCGACTCGGCGGTGGTGATCGGCAGGAGCGCGACGACGATATTCGCCGCCTCAAGCGCCTGGTGCACGGCGTAGTCGTGGCTCAACGCGCTGGTGTGCGCGCCGTACCGGCCCCACGTCGTGCATTCCAGCGTCTGCAGGTGCGGCGACTCAAGATGGATCGAGAACGGCGGATTGATCAGTGCGATATCAAAGCGCGTCGGATGGATGTCCTCCATGCCAGCCTGCCGGAACTCGCAATTAAATCCCCCCTCCTCGAACACCTTCTGGCACTGCTGGATGACATCGGCGTGCACGTCGACGCCGTACACGGCATGGCGTTCCGGGTCTGCGTACTGAAGCAGCCGGCCGGAGCCGACCGAGTTATCCAGGATCCGGATATGCCGATTGAGCTTCCAGCCGCTGACGAAGCTCCACATGAACGCCGCAATGGCGTCCGGCGTGAAGAACTGGCCGAGGTGCTGACGCCGTGCCGCTGCCAGCTCGCCCTGATGGGCGACCGACGGTGCCTGCGATCCCAAACTTCTGATCGCACGCAACGGCTCGTACCAGTCCCGCTCAAACGAAAACAGATCTCTCTGCATGAATTCCCTCTAGAAAAGAAAAGACCCGCCGGAGCGGGTCGAAACGATCAAACGGTGGACGCTTTAGTACCGGTCGCGCGAGGCGAGATACTTGGCGCCGAACTCACTAATGAAGAGGGACAACGCGTCACCCACGTCGTGAGCGAACTTGAACTGCCACTTGTCGTTGAACAGCACGATCTCCAGCCCCGTGAACGACAGCTTCTCGCGGGTGGAGAACGTCAGGCGGTGAACGCTGAAGTTGCGCAGTTGCATCGCCAGCGCGCCGAAATGATGCTGCTTCGCGAAGGTCGCCAAGCCGTCGAAGGTTGTGGCGACCGCCTGCTGAGAGGAGTAATACACCTCGCGTTGCCCCTTCGAATGGAAGCACGACTGGGAGGTGACGCGCTTTTCGAGAATCACCGCGCTGCTGGTGCGCTTGATCTCGGTATCGGGCTTCAGCCAGAAGCCGTCGACGATGGCCTTGGCTGCCTGCTCGAACGCAACGCGCTCGCCGGCTTCACCGCCGAACGTCCGCTCGAGGTGTTGCCAGAAGCCGTCCAAGTCAGGGATCTTGTTTTTCCTCAGATCCTCTTCGATATCGAGGCCGCATCGGTCGAGTTCGCGACTCTGGTCGATCTCGATTCTGCCGCCGGCGGGCGCGAACTTGCGGCTTGCCTCCATCACAAGCCGGGACAGCACCCTACGACAGAACGTGTTGAGCTCGCGTTCGACCTTGTATTCGCTGCGCACTTCCATCGCCGAATACTCTGTCAGCCCGTCTGCGAAGACATCGCGCTCCGCCTGAACGACGGCGCGATAGGCCACTGCTGCTGCCGTTTGGGCCGTCTTGAACTGCTCGATCAGTTGTGTGTACATGCGTTGCTCCAAGAAATGAGCAGGCGCACGCCCGCAAAGGGGACATGCCCCTGCGGGTTGAGAAAAGAGATGGATTGCGCGGTGAGCTTGCTAAGCGCCGCATCGTCGATGCGCTAGAAGCGCGGGTGATAGTGCAACAGTACATGCACGAGGTTCCGCCGCTGACACGAAAGGCGATCTTTTCATGGTGCCTTTCGTGCTCAGACCTTATCCACAGTTTCTGTGGCTAACCTTGGGGATAACCTCAGCCGCCTCCCGATGTTTGCGATACATCTACGGTTGGCGGAAAACGCGCAAGCGCGCGCATCCACCTCAAAAGGCGCAACGATTTCGGTCCCTTTCGCCGGTCCGCCGCTGGCCTGCTGAGATCAGAATTTCGAGATGCACGCGCGTGCGTGCAATCCCTTCGAGCACGTCCATGAAAGTAAGTCACATTGCGACCATCGCGTTCCTCAGTGCCTCAGCCATCGGCATGACCGGAGCGGTCAGCGTTGTCGCGCGCCAATTCACGATCGAACGTTCAGCCGTCCGGTCGTTGTTGATACCAGCATCGCCGCACGACTTCAGGGCTTGACCGACGCGATGGAACACGTCTCGGCAGCAGGCCGTCCGTTGCTGCTGTCGAAATACGGCTTCAGGGACGAGACGGCGCTTGCTGCAGCCCTAGCAGCGCAGCGACGTGACCTGGCCTCAGCAGAGAGACTACGCGCTGCGGAACTCGCTTCCAACGAAAAACGCTTGGCCGCTTTGCTGGCGGCATGTGGCCTCAGTGCGATTGTCGCCATTACGGGAGCCGTTGCGCTCTACGACGCGCACGTGGCTCGCGGCCGAGTGACGCGCGAAGCCGACACAGTTGCCGCTAGCGCCGTGCCATCCAACCTCGCTTTACCGATACAAGATGAATCTGATCGTTGTTAGCTTCGAGGACTTCGCGAAGGACCCCGCCGGCGCGCGTGCTGACTCTGTACCGTCTCCGGGCTTCCCCGACAGCTGGATCGACGCGCTGGTCGGTACCGGCTCCGTCTTCTCGCGCGATGAAGCAGCGCCCGGCGCTGTAAAGACGATCGGCCTTCGCTTTCCTAGCGGCGAGCACGCCGAGCAGTTTTGCCTGAGCGTGCGCAAAGTGGCCAATCTCCTCGGGACCCGGGCACACATACACAAGGTTCCTGCGCATCAGGCGGACCTGACACTGAGCGAGGCGTCAAAACATAGTGCAGGTGTCGTTTGACGGACTCACCGTCGCACTAGAAGACGTTCAAGACAACCCGGCGCGGTACGCACGCCAGCTCGAACGCGCAAAGAAGTCACCGGGTTACGCTGTATGCCGCTGCCGGGAGCGCGTCGCGGGCAAACTCCTGCGTCTCGTTGTGCGCCGCTATGGCGCGCTTTTTCATCTCGCAAGATGGCCTGACGACGGGCCAAACCACAACGAGATCTCATGTCCGTTCTATGCCGCAGCGCCCATCAAAGATGGAAGAACGCCCGACGCCCTCAGTGCGATCCAGCAAACGCCCGCAGGGCTGAACGTCAAGCTCGACGCCTCGCTATCTATTCGAACGCTCGAACGGTCGATACGCGCTGAAGGCGGCTCCTCGCTCACCACGACAGCTCGCCGCGCCGCACCGCTCCTTGGGTTTCTGCAACGCGTTTGGCTCGAGGCCAATTTGCACGTCTGGCAAGGAGGTTTCACGCGCGGTTGGGGTCAGTGCAACGCACAGCTCGTGGCCGCTCTTGGCGATGGCAAGCTTAACGGTAAGCCCATCCACGAGGTCTTGCATGTCATGCGTCGACACGACGAAAGCCAAGCGCAATCAATAGTCGCCGAGTTCAATGCGTTTCTAGACGAGATCACGACCACACCCCAAGCTTCTCAACGCCGATTGGTGCTCGGCGAGCTCCGCGGCGTGGTGGCCTCGAAGTACGGCTTCGTCGTCACGCTGCGCCAGACGAAGCGCACATTCTTTGCCTCCACATCCGTCATCGAATCCGCCGCCGCGTCGTTCAGGTCCGCCTGGGCGATGACGGGTAACGCTAGCGCGCGCGTCGTGATTCTCGCCTTGGTCGAGCGGACAAGGGACGGAAATCTTCGGATCATCGACCTTGCGCTGCAACTGTGCAGCAGCAGTTTCGTTCCCTGCGATTCGAGCTATGAGGTGGAGATGGCAAACCGGCTCGTTGCCGAGCGCCGACGTTTCATCAAGCCTTTGAGGCTCGAGGCCGGCGACGTCATGCTGCCCGACTTTCAACTGACCGATACCCGACAGCCGACGGCGATCGAAATTTATGGGATGCAAGGCAATGAGCAATACCTTGCCCGCAAGAAAGAGAAACAGGCGCTGTACGCGCGCGACGCAAAGCCGTGCGTTGAGTGGATACCGCCGGCCGACCTCGCGTCAGTACGGCTTCCTAAACCGTTGACTTGACGGTCGCTCCTTCCAGGATACTTTGAGCGCATCCGTAACTGTTGAGCAAATGATATGGCCTCGAACTCGTTCTTTCTGAATCGTGCAGTCGCGCGTAACGCCGACTGGCAAGTGAAATACCCGGCGCTCGCGATGGCAAGCACCATCGACGCCGTCGACGAACGACGCAAGCAGATCGTCGTTGCTGCTGCGGACGAAACGTCCCTGCGCGCGGTGTTCTTCAGTTCCCTCGGTGCAATACTCGACTTCCACGCAACTTGGGACGAACTGGAGCGCTCAGGCAAGGGATGGCTCGCTTTCACCATACGCTGGAACCGGTGGTGGTTGCCAAACGTTGATCACGTTAAATGGCTAGAGCAGCACGCGTTCGCGCCAACGGACCTTCGCTTCGCGAATCGGGACCAGGGGATCGCCGCCGGTGATACCGCGTCTTTTCGCGAATTCCTCGATGCCGTTGAACTCCACTATCGCCGCGACCCGCCCATCTCCAGCGTCCTGTTCGCGCCCAACGCCATTGCATCCGTCGAGACTTCGCCAATCAATCCGGCCATGCGCCATTCATAAAACCGTCGATGCGCAAGGTCATTCCCTTCGGCAGGCGAGCCGTCGCTCCCAACACGCCCTGCGACGTTGAGGCCCAGTGTGCACACCGAAATCTTCGGCTCGTCGAACAGAGCGATATCGTCATGTGCGCCATCTGTCACGTCACGCTCAGTCCTATTTGGGCGCTGTCGATGCTGTCCGAGCAGTATGCATTTGCGATGGCTCACATCGACCGGCTCAAATCTCGAATCGAGCTCGCCGACGCTCGGATCCTAGAGTTATCGCAGGAACTCGATGCGATGTTGCCGGGCGAAAAGAAGCCTGAATAAGTCGTCTACCGACACTTGACCAACCGTCGAACAGTGGTGCAATAGATCACCAACGACTCAGGAATGCAACATGAAACGAACCTTCGAATGCGGTCACAGCGGCAAGGGCAAGTACTGCCACGCGTGCGCGGCTGAAGAGAAGCAGGAGGATGAGCGCCGTCTCGCGCTCGAAGAGAAGCGCGCTGCGAAGCGAGTGTCGACCACCGACGATCCGATCGACCTCTCCATCGTGCGACACCTTTCGGCCGTACAACGAGAGGCAAGAGATCTGCTCGCAAAGGTCAGTAGCGGCGTGCATCCATTTTCGCTCGACGGAAAGTTCATCAAGTCCTCGGCCGGCAAGCTGGTTTCCGTACCGGTTGGCCGATCCTATCGCCTGCTCTTTGACGCCCCATCGCTCGCACCGCTACGCCTCGTCAGTCACGAAAACTACAATGGGATTGCGGCGAACCGCGTAGCGGCATGACGTCCCTCGACTCACGCTTCGCGCCGTTATCCTCTCAAGGAGGTACTCGCGATGAAGGTCGGTCCGAATTTGGCGTTGAGAACCGCGATCAACGCACTACGCGACATCGTCGAAAGTGAGCGCATGCCGAACGGCATCCCGCTGAGCGACGACGAACGCGAGTTGCATCGACTGTCTGCCGATGAACTGGAAAAGCAACTGGTGGCATTGAAAAATCTAGTGGGCCGGCTGGAAAGGTGACTTTCGGCCAGCGCGGTCGGTCGTCCTCACGCACGTAGCTATAATTTACGGCGGCTTACAAAACTAGAACCGCCGGCGAGCCGGCGACAGGACAGTGCCATGACTGACGAGCTTTTTCCCTGCGACCATTGCGGCGGAAAGTGGTCTTTCGGATTCTCCCAGCGATTAGTCGGCCGTCCGTCGGCTCCTGAGCGCGACTTCGCTCGCCTCGGCAGCAGCCTGGCGCCGCCCATGCAAGACATGGAACCGCGCTCACCGTACGACGTCCCCTACGAGAAGGTCTGCTGCATTTTCTGCGAAGAATGCGGGATGCAGACGCCTTGGATCCCGATCGGTAACGACCGCTATGCGGCACTGGATAAGGCTGGCGAGATTTGGAATGCGCGGATGCAGCGGCCGAAAGCCACCGAGGGAGATCTGCTCCAGCTCGTCAGGAAAGAAATCAGCGCAGTTGACGCTGCTTACCTAATTGATCTTCTCTCGAGGAACGAGGACGACTGGGAGAAACGCGGGCCCATTTTCCAGATGCTCGCAAAGAAAATCGCCGACAGCAAAATCACAATGAGCGAGTTTTGGCCAGTCGACACAGTCCTTCGCGATGCGGCGCGGTATCGAAAGCTCCAGCAGCTAGCGAAGCGCATATACATTGACGGAATCGCTTCGGTCCAGTTTCCCCGGATTCCCGCGACAGGCGGTGACGAAGGCAACTTTGAGAACAGCGTCAACGAGGCGGTCGATGACCTCCCCGACCGCAACCGCTGGTGACTTGACTTCATTCGGTTCCGATCATACTGAAGCGACCTACAAACTACACACAACAAGGACCGAATATGTCGCCCATTCAGTACATCGTCGCCGCCTACCGGCTTCGCTACAAACTCGCGCCGCAGCTTTTTACCTTGCTCGCCCCCGGCGTGATCCTGACGTATCACGCGATGACAAGCCCGCAGTTGGGCTGGCTCTTGGACTGACAAGCGCAAAGAGACGCTCTCCGGAGAGCGTCCCACATCAGCGGCGCTCACAATCAAGTTGTTGAAAATAAACAGCAAAACCCCTGATACAAAACGCGCCGAATATTCACCTCCCCCTTATTCGGCACACTTTTCGCATTGTAAAATCCGGTACAGGCCCGTTCTGGAGATGCCGAGCGCGCTCGCTGCTGCCTTTTTATTGCCGTCGCTTGCCGCCAGTGCCTCCTGGACCTGTTCAATTGTCGGCTTAGGCGCCTTCAGTCGCCTCTGGACAGAAAAGCTAGACAGGTAAGCACCGGCCTTTTGCTCTTTGCTATGGCCGGCCGCCTCAACCACGGCTTGCATCGCTTCGCGGTGGAGCGCCGGGTCGGCCCTCTGATCGCTGCCTTTGATCGGCGCAGGAACGCCGGTGTACTTTTCAAACATTTGCTGCAAGAACTGATGCCTCAGGCCGTGGCACGTAACGCCCAAGCCAGACTTCGTCACACCATGGCGTTTGAGAACCGTATAGAAGTGGTCCTTCCACTGAGTCTTGGTATAGCCGTCGGGGATAGTCGAGCCCGTAGAGCGGTTTGTGTGTTGAGCAGCCTCAAGTAGGACATCCATCTTGAACTCCATGGGCACCACACGAACGCGACCGCCCTTTGTGCCGTGGACCACGCTGAGCTTTCCGTCTTTACGGACTGCATCTTTAGGCCTCAACAGAAGACTCTCTTCGACCCGTAGACCGAAGGCCGCCTGCAGCTTCATTTGCACCGCGACCACGGGCTCCGTCTTCGCGATTTCCTCAATGATAGCTACCGCGTCGATCCCCCTGCCTTCCCATGACTTGTCCTCAGTCGCCACAGATGTGCGCCGAAAGTCGTGGGCGGCTGGATCGATGTACTCCGACATCTTTTTGACCAAGTTCCGCTTATTGATCCAGTTCGAGAACGCGCGGAAGTACGTCAACTTGTTCTCGATGGTCCCGGGACTCTGGCCGTCCTTGTGCCATAGGGCCACCAGCCCTTCGATGTGCTTTTCCTTGAGCGCATACGGTGTTTGTATCGCATAGCCGATCTGGCGCAGCTCAACAAAAGAACGGCAAAGCTTTTGCAGTCGGGGTTCCTGTGTCCCGACCGATATCGGCTTATTGCTAACACGGGTACGGCTGTGAACACGATTGACGTTCGGAGTGAAAATTTTCTCCAGGGCATCCCGGAACGCGGGGGGAAGCTCGGGATAGCCCGCAATGATGCCTTTCACATAGACGGTTACTGTCATTCGGATGCGCCTTCCTCGTTTGTTGATTGCCGCGTCTCGGCCACCGAGTACATTGCTCGGCCCCTCTCAAATGCCATTTCTAACTGGCACGACCGCGGAAACCCATTCGGGACTCCGCCACCCGCGCACGTGCCAGAAATCCATCCAGCTATCGCCGCATGCCGGAGTGCTCTTCGCCTGGATCGCGTATCGTCGAAACCGTAGGTAATCGACAGCCGCCATAGAGACCACGCAACTTCAGCCTCGAAGGCGTGATCTACCAGCGTGAAAATCCGACGTCGTTGGCTTTGCTTCGGGGCAGTTGAGAAGCGCTGTGGCTGTGCTCCATTCGCATCGCCTTCGTCTTTGTAGTGCCCCAGTGCTACGGTGGCGAAGTTCGATACCTGTTCTGCCCTAGGCGTCCACGCACACAGTAATCGCGTCAGTGCATCAGCGCCTGACGTGCGGATCAACTCAGGGCACATCAGCGCTCGCATTGGCGCGGTACCGGTTCAGCTCATACGACGCCATGGCCATGTAATTCGAGACGAGTTCTGCTCCTGAAACGTCATTTCTTAGCGGCTCTAGGAAGCGCGGCCTCCTTTATGAGACGAGTCAGTAACCGTGCTCATCTACGCGCGGTGCCTCCTGTGCAACCGCGCCGCATACCTCGGGAGCCTATCCCCAAGTCTTGCCGCACAGCTGCTGCGTATCCCCGCCGGGTCCTGCCTTCCTGTCCTTTAGCGATTCCATTCGATAGCCCCGCACGTGGAAGAAACGTGCATCGACCTCCGTACTGCTGCGTGCTGCCAGTCGTCACGCTTCGCGTGTTGACTGCCGCTGATTTGCTGCCGGAGTACTTCCAACGCGCGCCCGCTTCGCGGAATCTCTCGTCGTTGTGTATCTCCTGCTGCTCCCTGCAGTCGAACCGCGTACAGCTAACTGTGCGGTTCGGCTATGCCGCTGCCACGGCTACCGCGCCGGCCCTAGACGCGCTGTTGCGCGCCGGTGTGCCCCGCCTTTGCGGCGGCACGACCTCGGCCAAGTGCTCGGTAATCTTTTTGCGCTGCTTTTTTCCGGGTGCGCCGCCCGTTCGTCTTCCGTACAGGGAGCAGCTTGCCGCTGGTCCCCCATCCCAAAGCGCGTTCACTCGGTCGCGGTGTGTCGGACCTCATGCAACGTACCCAGCGTCGTGTGCTGTAAGGATGCGTCCATCCTCCTTGAGCTGGAAAAAGAGCAGCCACGGACAAGTGTCCGCGCGCTCCCAATCCGTCTCATCTCGGACACTCGGGCAAAACCGCCCGCAAACCCAATGGATATCGCGTGTCCAGCGTCCTCACTTTGGGTCGCTTTGAACTTGATTAGATTAAGAAAAAGGCCGCTTCATTTTGCGGCCGTGACAGAGGGGGTTTTCGCTAGGCAAAGCGGTCCCCTCGATGGTCCTTTTCAGGAGGGTCGATGCGCATGCGCGCGGTTGGTGATTAGAAGAATACCGGCACCGTGACCATGTAAAGAGTTAAAAGCTGCCTAAATGTTGCGAGCTTTTGCTTCCTTGACATTGCGCGCCGATCTGTAGAGTTGGACAGGCGTAACGGGGACTCTTCCACCCGATTTCGTCTTGATAAGTGACAGATTGAGGCGCTTCAGATCGTCGATTCGCCTTCTCACCGTTCATGGAGAGATAACTGACAGTTATCCGGACGTTTCGACAAAAGGAATCTGCGCGTACGTCTATCTACCACTTTTCTGTCAGGTAACTGGAAGATGGGTTGAACCTATCGAATTGCTCTGGAGAGAGAATGAACACCATGAAAGTACATGCACCCGTCCTTGCTGTTGACGTCGGATATGGCAACACTAAGATCGCCTTCCGCAACGGCTCCGACGTGTCGACCTTTATGTTTCCGTCGCTGACCCCGCCGTACAAGGCGCACACGATCGCCAAAGAGAGCGCGGGTTTGATCACGACGCCCAAGACTGTCGCGGTGGACGTCGAGGGAAAGCGCTATCAGGTCGGTCCCGGCGTGCTGTTGAGCTCGCGTAACGGCGACGCGGGAGCGACACTTAACGACGACTATTGCACGACTGCAAGCTATGCCGCGCTGCTCGCCGGCGCGTTTCACTTCGCGAACATCGCATCGGTCGACCGCCTAGTTCTCGGCCTACCGATGAGGAACTTCCACACCCACGTTGCTCATTTGCGCAGTGCATTCGCCGGTAAGAATGCATACGGCGATGTTGAGTTCGATGTCGGCAGCGTCATCGTGCTTCCGCAGCCTCTCGGCGCACTGGTCAACTTCTCGCGCTACCACGAGTTCGACAAGGAGGACCCGCACCTCATCATTGACGTCGGCTACTTCACAACTGATTGGGTGGTGGCAACCGGGTTGACTATCGACGAAGAGCGCAGCGGAGGTCACCACAGCGGCGCGTCTCACTATTACGAAGCCATCGCCGCTGTCATTAAGGAGAAACTGCATATCGACACGCAGGGAATTGAGCGGATCGATAAGGCGCTGCGCACGGGATCGACTCTCCTGCTTAACGGGAACGACTATGACCTGCAGGAGTTTCTGCCAGCGGCGCAGACGGTTATCGACGCAGCGGTTAAAGCTATCCAAGCGGGCGTGAAGAACACAGTCGATATTCGCTCCATCGTCCTCACTGGTGGCGGTGCGGCTCTCTACAGGTCCGAGATTCAAGCGCGGTTTCCCCATTTGAGGATCGACCATATGGCAGAACCATGCTTCACGAATGTCAGGGGGTTCCTCGCCGCTGGTGAGGCAACGCTGCTGCGCGACAAGAAGCACAAGGAAGCGGTGCCCGCATGACAGGCGCTTTGGAGATCAAGGTAACAATCAGCGAGATCGCGACGCCAACGTTGTTTGATGCTCTAGTTGCGGTCTCCAATCCGAGGCAACGCGCAGCGCTGCTCAAGCGCTTAGCAGAAGATGCTTTGCGGGGCAGTGTCCAGGTTCCGCGTGCAGGAGTGACTAGCACGCCAAGGTCGGCCAACGCATCCGCAACGACGAAAGCTGCAGGGGGTCCTGCGCCCAGCGAGGCAACTCCCGTCGCTGCTAAGCAAATCGCGCCAGTGCAGGATGATCAGCCAGATTTCGACTACGCGTTCCTGGCCGAAAACTTGAACGTAGGGTGAGCCTGAGCTAGATCGAGGAGGCACATGCCGCTTCGCAGATCGGCGTTTAGCGCCAACAGAAGCGCAGCGGCGTGGGCTTTCGTCGACGGCTAGACTTCGCCTAGTTGTTGGCAGAATAGGGACATATAGTGCAATCTGCAAACGCAACGGAGGGATAATGAGCTTCATCGAAAACTTGGCACAGCTTGACTGGACTCGCGGCGTTCGCATGTGGATTTTCGTGGCCGCCGCGCTGGCTGCTTGGGAGGCGGCTTATTTGTTTCATCGCGCTCTGTTCCGCCAAGCCAACGGAGCCGATGATGTACGCTAAATTCATGGCACTAGAGAACGACAATTATCTTGGCCGGTCCTTTGACAGTTACCTTGGCCGGTGGTGAGGAGTCGAAGGCGGCGTAGCCGCCGGAGACGACGAACTACCGGCGGCGCCGGAGTAACGGGGTTTTACGATGGCTGATCGCGTCGAACAAGAAGCGAACAGCCATGCCTGGAACCTACGTGACGGACCAGCAGGTCCGACTCTATATGAGTAAGCGCAAACATCACACTCAGGAAGTCGCCGCGGCGATGGCGGGCATGAGCGTTCGCACGGCCCGGCGCATCGAGCATGAGGGCCGTCTGCCGTCGCAGAAGCCATCACGCGCGTGGCGTACACGTCACGATCCGTTCGCGGAAGTTTGGGAGAGCGAGGTCGTGCCATTGCTGCGCCACGCGCCCCGGCTCAAGGCCATCACGTTGCTGTGCAAGCTGCAGGAGGCGCATCCGGGCCTCTTCCCTGACAGCATGCGGCGTACGCTCGAGCGGCGCGTCAGCCAATGGCGCGCACTCGAGGGCCCTGGCAAGGAGATCTTCTTCCCGCAGCAGCACTTGCCCGGCGTGCAGGGGCTCTCGGACTTTACCGACATGCGGGATCTGCGCGTGACGGTCGCCGGTGCGCCCCTCGATCACCGGCTCTATCACTTCGTGCTCGCGTTCTCGCACTGGGAATATGCCTATGTCGTCGAAGGTGGCGAGAGCTTCGAGGCCCTCTCCACCGGATTACAGAACGCGCTGTGGCAAGCCGGCGGCTGCCCGCATGAGCATCGCACCGACAGCCTATCGGCAGCGTTCAAGAATTTGCAGACTGAAGAGGACTTCACGGCTCGCTATGACGCACTGCTGGTGCATTACGGCATGGCCGGCACGCGCAATAACGTCGGCGTGGCCCATGAGAACGGTAGTGTGGAATCCTCGCACCGCCATCTGAAGGAGGCGATCGACCAAGCGCTGATGCTGCGTGGCCATCGCGACTTCGACGATCGGGCTGCCTATGACGCGTTTGTTCGCGACGTCGTCATGCGCCGTAACCGCCGTAACGCAGCGGCGTTTAACGCTGAGCGCGAACATTTGCAGGATTTGCCCGCACATCGCACGACCGACTTCATCGAAGAGGAAGCACGCGTGACACGCTGTGGCACCTTCACCGTGCGGGGCATTCTCTACAGCGCGCCGTCGCGCCTGATTGGTCACCGTCTGAAGGTGCGCGTCTATGCCGATCACCTCGACTGCTATCTGTCCGGCGCGCTCGTGCACAGCACAGCACGGGGCTCGCATGCGGCCAATAGCCGCCGTCGCAAGCTCGACTACCGGCACTTCATTGAGGCGCTCAAGCGCAAGCCCCAGGCGTTCAAGGGGCTAGCGTTTCGCGACGACTTGTTTCCGCGCGAGGCGTACCGCCGGACGTGGGAGCGGCTTGAGGCTCGGCTCACGCAGCGCGAAGCCTGCAAGACCATGGTCGGCTTACTGGAACTGGCCGCGAATCACGGAGTCGAGGCCGTTCTTGCTGAGCGGCTCGAGGCGTTGCTCGCCGCTGGCGAGCTGCCCGATCTCGAGCAACTACAGAATGAATTTGCGCCGCGGCAGGCGCAATGCCCAGACGTGGCTGTGGACATGCCGACGGCCGCTCTCTATGACACGCTGCTTGGCGAGGAGGCATCGGTATGAACGCGCCCGCAATTTACGATGCCGCCCGTATGGGGCTGATGCTCACCGAGTTGCGCTTGCCGACGATCGCGCGGCTATGGTCCGAGTTCACACAGCGCTCCGACAAGGAAGGCTGGCCATCGACGCGCCTGCTCGGCGCGCTGCTCGAGCACGAACTGGCCGAGCGCGCGAAACGGCGCATCGAGCGGCATCGCGTCGAATCGCATTTGGACCCAAGCAAGACGCTCGAGGCCTTCGACTTCGGCTTGGTACCAATGGTGTCCAAGGCACATGTAATGGCGCTCGCGAGCGGCGACTCGTGGCTCGAGAAAGGCGCCACGATCCTGCTGTTTGGGCCACCGGGTGCCGGGAAGAGCCATTTAGGCTCCGGCATTGGTCATGCGCTGATCGACGCCGGGTACCGGGTGCTGTTCACACGCACCGGCGAAATCGTGCAGAAGCTGCAGGCGGCACGCCAAAGCCTGCAGTTGCCATCGATGCTCGCCAAGCTCGATCACTTCGATCTGATCATCCTCGATGACCTGTCGTACGTCAGAAAGGACCAGGCCGAAACGAGCGTGCTGTTCGAATTGATTGCGGAAAGATACGAGCGTCGAAGCCTTCTCATCACGGCCAACGCCGCGTTCTCCGGCTGGAATGATGTCTTCCCCGATCCCTCAATGACGGTCGCCGCCATCGACCGACTGGTGCATCACTCGACGATCTTCGAGCTGAACGTGGAGAGCTACCGGCGTCGCAGTGCCGATGACAACAAGCGCGCGCGGCGGCGTCAATTACCCCACCCCGAATCGGAAGGAGCGACAACTATGCCGAGCTGAGCAGCGACAACTAACCCCGTCGACCGGCCAAGATAGTTGTCGCCCGGGCGGCCATCGTAATTGACAATCTACATGGCACTGCCCTTTTTTGCGCGACGCCTCATCATCGCCATGGCGTCTCTCTTCGTGATGTGGGTCTGTGCCTATCTGCCAAAGAGCGGGTTGACTCAAGTGCTGATCGGCTCAGGCGCGTTCATTATTTTTTGGGCGACCGGCCTCCTCGTGCCTTTCCTCAAGGTCACGTTTTTCGTCCTGAGGTGGCGTTTGTGGTACGTCGTGCGCTACAAGTAGCCTCTGAACCGCGAGCCACAAATTGAAAAGCCCCGACCAATGGTCGGGGCTTTTGTCTTCAGGGGGTAATCAATGCAGCAGAGATACACCTTGTGCGCTCGCCTGTCGACGAATGCAGTAAAACCAAGCAGTGTCCAGCGTGACGCCTTGTTTCTCCAGTCGGGCATGACCGCCTCGCTTCCGGTCGATGACGTCATAGGCTTCAGCCTGCGACTTTCCTACCCTGACCGAGCCGTTCTCAACACCGGAAGTCGCCACGATTTCATACCGGCCAACAATCATGCTGAAGCTCATTTCCTTTTCTCCATTGGATATAAGCTCGGGCGGATTGCGGCCCCAGCGGGGACGAATCCCCACCGGGCAGAAAGTTACTGTTAGCGGCCAGACGGCCGCGGAATCAAAATCAAACGTGCAGTGCTTCGCGTTCGTCGCGGCGCACCACCAATGCCACTGCAGGCCGATGCGCTGCCTGAAACGCACACCACTCGTCGGCAAAATCGGTTTCCCGCTTTTTGGGCCGGTGAACCATAGCCGTGTAGCCTTCAGCTCGCAGCCGCTTCGCCAGCTTCAGCGCAGCATCGACGCCCGGCGATTTGCTGGTGCGGGGATCGACCGCATCGAAGTCCGCGAAGATATGAACGACGCGGATTCCGAGGCCGTTCGGCACAACGAAATCGGCGAGAAGGATTCGGTTCAGGCAATACCAGACCGGCACACCGAAGAGCATGTGCGCGGCATACGCCGTCTCAAGACCTTCGGCGACGCCAATTTCACCGTCGACCGGATCCATCAGCCGGACTGCGCCGCCGTTGAGCTTATGCAACGTCACGTCGTTCAGCTTGGCCGGAAGGATCTCGCCATCGTTAGTGACGATCGACGCCTTCGCCGGTTTCGAGCGTTCAAGGAACGTGCGGTGCAGCGTTCCGAGACGGCCGTCCGGCAGCGTGAAGCGGGCGAGAATGCCCGGCCACTGACCGATAACTTTCTTCTCGTGGCGGTAATCGAGCATCGCCATGCGCAACGCTGAGGACGGTGCGACTATCAAACCCGGCACCCGTTCGCGCAGGTATCGCGGAACGAGGCCATCGGAACCGACCAGCGTCGCTCGATCCCACATCGAGTCGAGGCGCTTGCGCGCCCACTCGGGATCGATCTTTCGGCCAGGCGCCGGGGCCGACGGTTGCGCTCGGTTTTGCCGTGCATCGGCCAGACTGCCGCCTTCAAGTTCCATCATGAGTTCGCGGAAGGTCATTCCGGCGGACCTGCAGATGAGCTCGAAGCCGTCGCCGGCTTTTCGGTCGCCGTCGTTGCACTTGCGGCAGACCCAGTCGCCGCGACCGCGGTTGTTGTCGTAGGTGAAGCGGTCGTTTCCGCCGCAGATGGGACAGGGGGCGCCCTTCCCAGTCAGTGAGCTTGCGGGCACTCCATACTTCTGGAGTAACGCAATCCACTGTTCCGGGGACAGCTTGACGTCCTTTACATTCATTGTCACTCCAGTTGTGGTGTGGTTGAGGTCGATGCCTGAACAGGCGGTGAAACCGTGCTCAAAAAAGCCGCCCGACTCGCGCGAGGCGAGCACGGCGGGCGGCTTTTTTCAGCAGGGAAAGCGAAACGTAGGTGTAGCGACGAATGAGTCCGTGTCGCGTAAGAAAGAGACGCTTCGCGGCTTCGCCGACCGTTTCCGGTTCGACGAAGCAACGAAGGTGAGGAAAAACAGGAGGTGAGGTGAGCCGTTACGGGATCAGATCGCAGCCCACTCGCGGCCCATCAGATGCGACCTGAAGGGTATGTCGTCGTCCATATCTGCGAAGCCTCCGCCTCCACCATACGATGTCGATTGCGGTTCGCGACTCGCCGGCGCCGGGTTGCTCGATCGCGGCTGCTGCGAACGTTCTTGACGTGTAGGGCGTTGGCTCTCGAAGCCGTCATTGGATGAGCGATCGCCCGTAGAGCGGCCGCCGAGCATTTGCATCTGGTCTGCGACGATTTCCGTCGAGTACCGCTCCTGCCCGGCTTGATCCGTGTACTTGCGCGTGCGGATTCTGCCTTCGATGTACACCGACGAGCCCTTCTTCAGATACTCGTTGACGATCTCAGCCAGCCGACCGAAGAACGACACTCGATGCCACTCGGTCTGCTCCTTCATTTCGCCCGAGGCCTTGTCTTTGTAGCGGTCGGTCGTTGCGAGGCGGATATTGGCGACCGCATCGCCGCTTGGCAGGTATCGCGTCTCAGGATCAGCCCCGAGGTTGCCGACGAGGATGACTTTGTTTACTGATGCCATAACTAACTCCTTTAAGATTTTTTGGAAATAGACCAAAGCCACTTGTCCCACAGCACTTGCTCGCCGCGGGCATCTAGCTTGGGCCGTCCCTGTCCATCGACTGCCGGCACTTTAGTTTTGCCAATCCGCTTGACTTCAACGCGGTCGCCAATGCGGCAGGCCGACTCTGCGATCGCGTCGCGCAGGCCCTCACCTTGGAGAACGTGCGTCTCGCTGCGATGCTCGAGCGTCAAGCAAAACGATTCATACGTCTTGCCAGGGCGCTTGCCATCGGGGAATCGTTTCTCCCCCCACTCTCTCAAGACCCCGTACCTCGCGCGCTCGGTCCGCCGATGTGACGACTCAGCGGGTCGAGGCGGCGCTGACGTGACGGCGTCCGTAACCTCTGGCCGGGGTCGCGCGTCGCTGACATTGACTGGTCGAACGGGTTTGGCGTCGGGCGAAGGCGTGTCTTGCGCATGAGCGCCCTTGAGTGCAGCCGCGATGGCGTCGGTCAACGTGCCCTTGTACTCGTGCAGCACTTCCCAGTGCGGCGCGAGCGCCGGTATCAGCTTCATGCCGACAGCCGTTGGTCGCAGCTCGTAGTCGAACGCCGGACGAAACTGCACGACGACTCCACCTTCATCGCGGAACAACATCGGTTGCCCTGCGATGGCGATGTGCCGTTCGTTGGCACCGCCCTTACCGACCTCAATCGGGGATGAATGGCTTGTGGGATTGTCGCTGCGACGCTGCGGCTGCGGCGTCACTCCGAAAAGCGTCCCGATCAGCCGGCCGAATGTTGATGTGCTCATCGTCGGCCTCCTACACCAGCGTGCCGAAGCACTCGCGACGCACTTCTTCCATGTCGCGCTTGAGCAGCGGGTTGCTCAGGATGACGTCTTGCAAGAACTCGGGATCGACGCCGTTGATCTGGCAGACGAACCGATACGGCAGCGCCCCGCTCCAGAACTCCATGACCCAGCCGAGCGTTGCTCGGTAGTCTTCGAGGTCCATCTTCTTTCTGTTTCTGAGTCGCTCGCTAAACAGTACAGCGCAGTCCATCAACGACTCGGGCATGTTGTCGCCGCGTCTGCTGTCAGTCGCAAGACTGATCAACGCGTCGACCATTTTGTCTTTTACCGCGTCGCTCCACAGATGCGGATCGGGCAGAGGATCAGGCTTGGCTCGGGCACGCGTGATCGGCGCTGGAGGAGCGTCGAACATGTCCAGTTGCCATGCTGCTACTTCTGCTTGCATGGGAATCTCCGATAAACGGGAACCCATGCCCGCAACGGGATGGTTTCCCGTTGGGGTGAGGGGTCAAGACCGCCCGCGCGGGCAGTCTTGACATTCAGGCGTAGCGACTAGTCGTCGGTGCCTGTCTTAAGTGGAACGACCACTGCGGACTTGGCGTACTGACGTTTGATGGGCGTGACGCTGGCCTCGGCGGTAGCCGGAGCGACAACGGCGTGCGCTGGCGCCATCGGATCCTCAGCTTTCTCCTCTTTCAGCGCCGCCTTGATGGATCTCTTGATCCATACAGCGACGGCGGCAGAAACAAACAGAAAGGCGAAGAACGAGTGCGCAGCAAGCCACAACGCAAAGCAAACAGCGACCAACCAGCCGGGCGATTTCATCGCCTTCATGACCAACTGCTTCGGCATTTTTCTCTCCAGAAAAAGACGCACTAGGGGATGTCCAGCCAGTACAGCGCTGGATGGTTTTCGATGCTCGGGTGAGCAGGGAAAAACGGGCGCGCGGAGAGACGCTTTCGTCACGGCTCGATGAAGGCGTGGCGGAAGCAACTCACTGCGGATGGAAGAAGAGATCGCAAGCGCGCGCACTCATGCTCAGCGGCGGCTTGGGTCGATGCGTCGGTGACGCGGGGATAACAGGCAATTTACGCGTGGGCCGCGAGCGCGTGCGCGCGAAAGCTCCCAATTTCACACCGCCTTTCGATTTTCGGCTTGGAACGTGGCAGCGCCGCGGTGCTCACTTGACTTCCATTTGCCCTTGGCATGCTAGTTACATGCTCAACAGGAGGCAGCGAATGTTCTTCGAAATGCTTGTCGCAGTCGGCGGCTATCACGTATTCAAAGCCATCAAGCGGCGGAGCCGATCTCGTTCGCGCAGCGCCCATCGCGCAAAACGCTCGTCGGACGATATCGGTGCGGCCGGCGAGGCTCTGGCTCAAGCAAAGCTTCGAACGACCCTCAGGTGGCTGTGCGGCGATAACTTCTACCTGCACGAAGGGACGTTGCTCATAGAACATGCTCCCGGGACTGCGTTCCCTACCGCAGAGATCGATCACCTCGCGATTACGCCGTTCGGCGTCTTCGTTTTCGAGACGAAGAATTGGTCCGGCCGCATCGCGCCGTCGAGTTGCACCGCGATGCTGACACGCATTGCGCCCGACGGAAAGGCGGACGAGCCCCGCTCGCCTATAGAACAAAACCGCAGCAAGATCCGCTTCCTCCGAGAGCAGCTTCCTGCGATATGGCCGGTTGCTGGCGCGGGTCTCTTCATGTCGCCAGAAGTCGCCCTCCATCCGGAACTATCGACCGATCTATTGGCACTGGACGACCTCCCCGCTGGTTGCGTTCGAAGCGTGCAGAGTACACCGGCAGGTCGGCGGTGGACGTCGCCAAGGCCCGCGAAGCGATACTCATCTAAGCGGACGCCTCGATCGAAGGTTTCATGGCGCACAAGGTCCGCGCGAAGCGCGAGATACCGGTAATTCAGGAAAGTTTCAAGCTTTTCCGCTAGGTAATCGCTTCCACGTCAGAGCTCAGAAGCTGCTTAAGTGTTTCATTAACGAACCGTTAAACGTTTGGATAGGTGGACAAAAACGCGACCTTTCACTCGCGGCAGGCGAAAGACGGGGTAAAAACGGCGTCTTTCGGTGCGAGACGTGCTCGGGACCGCCGTTACGATCCCTTACATCTGTGAGAAAGAACGTCCTCAGACGGCAAAAGGTTGCACGGGATGAGAACTGCCGCTGTGGCGAGTGAATGCGTTCACCCGCGGGTGCGGCTAGTTGTGTACCGACACCATTTTCTATCCGCGAGCGAAGTCCTCGCGGGGTTTGAACGCAGCGCGCCGGGGCGCTGCAAAATCTGGAGAGAAGTTATGTCCTCAAGTAGTGACGATTCTAAGAAGAACCTGCAATTGCGAAAAACGGAACTTCACGATCCGTTGGACGACATTTTTGGCCCAGTTTCGGCCGGCGGTGCCGAACGCTCGAAGATCGAAACGGTTGCCCGGCAGCTTTTCGGAGACGGCCCCGAGTTCACCGATCTCATCGCTCAGCTCGTCGAGAACATGGTAACGATCGCTGAGGCGAGAGCGCGAGTTTCAACCGACCTTAAAACGATAGGCGGCCTGTTGATCAACTCCATGCACCTGATCAAAAACGCGCTGCTCACGACGTCGGGCAACAAGACAACTGCCCTGCGACGGGCCGCGACGTTGGGATATTCATTCTTCGACTTGGCTCTCGGCGTGAAGATGCCGGCAGCACGCAAGTACATGCGTTGCTATGAGGCGTTCCTCGACAACACCGAGGCTATCCGGGTATTCAACGTCGGCGAACTGGACATCCTCGCTGCCGACCACGTGACCGACGAACAGGTTGCGGCCATTCTCGCGGCGAAGCAGGCGAACGAGCATATGACCCGCGAAGACGTTCGCAAAATGCTGGCGACGCTGCAGAAGCAGGAAGAGGCTCTCGCTGATCGCAAAGTGGAGATAGACAACTACGAGGCCCTGCTCGAGGACAGCAAAACCGCTCAGCGGGTCGCGGAGGACGAAGCGAACCGGCTTCAGCAACAGCTCGACGCCACTGCGAAACTGATCGCCGAAAAAGAGGCCCAGCTACAGCGCATGGACAGCTATTACACCGGTCGGCAGGCGGGCCTAGCCAACCTTGAAAAGGACCTTGCGGACAAAGACAAGGAAATTGCAAGACTGAACGAGGAAAGAAACGCGCTGCTCAACCGGAAGCCGGAAGTCCAGATCAAGGAAGTTGAGACGACTCCCGCTGGATATAAGAGCATTTCCGAATCACTGGAAAAGCGCAACGCTGAACTCAAACAGCTAGAAGAGCAGCTGGTCGAGAGGCGCGCCGAGTTGGAACGACTTGAGGCCGACAGGAAAAAAGAGGCCGGCGCCATTGAAGCTGCTAACCGCGTTCAAGCAGCGATGCAAGAAGCGCTATCCGCATTTGAGCAATTCGCGGGCAAGCTCACGCTGGCTCAGGTAGCAGTTCAAGCTTCCGATGGGCTTGGGCAGCATGAACCGTTGGTCCAAACGCTGGCCGCAATGATGCGCAAGCACCTCATCGAGATTGAGACGGGTTTGCGAAAGCTGTAAGACGTACCTGCCATAACGATAAGGCGGACGCGACGGGGTCGCATCCGCCAGCAAAAATACAAATAATATGTCGACCACCACGCTTGATGCCGTTGAGACCAACATTGCCCTTCGGCAGTATCTCGCTGAGAAAATACAAAGGACCAACTTTTCGCTGACGGCGGTTATCCATAAGATACTCGCGCGGTACAGCAGCGCCGAAGCATTCTTTGGCGTCTCGTTTGACAACATGGAAACGTTCAAGGCGCACGCCGTACCGATGGCCAAGCTTATGAACATGCCGTTCCTGGCGCTGTCGCCGGCGCTGCAGGATCCTCGCGATTGGGCGACCTTTGTCGACGGGATAATGTTTTCGACAGCAGTGTCGAAGCTTTCTTCATCGATGCCTTTCGTCGACGACGTGACGGCGCGCGATATTTTCCATTACAACTGCGCCTATGTCTCGCTGCTCAAAGACGTGCTGCACCAGAGTGTGCTCGCAGCGCCGCTCCTAGGTATCTCGTTCGAGTTAGCCGAATACCTGATGGGCTTGCCAATCGGACGGCTGGAAGCAGCAATCGGCGGAATCCGCTTCCCACTGTTTAGATGGCGGTTCGACGACGAGCGCTTCTGGCGACAATACGGCGCTGACTCGCTTACCGAAGAGGCCGTCGCTCACTATGTCATGCGCACCTCGAACCTCAAGCCGAGTGGACTACCTTTCAAGAATCTCTGGTCCGACCTGCGGCTCGACCGCGCTAGACGCGAGATCTACGCGAGATTGTTGATGACCCAGGGTTGTCGCGCTTCCACCGCCACAAACCTGTTTAGCGTGACTTCGGCGGTCACTCGAAATACTTATCGAGAGATCCACGGCGTCAGCTCGCCATGCGGAAATAGTGCAAGCTCGTTGACGTGGTACGTCGAGCGTCCCACGCATCGACTCCAAGCAACCATGCTCGTATGGCTCTATCGATGTGCTCTCAAAAACGGAGCGAACATTCCGGAAGCGCTGATTGCCTCCAACGACGTTCTCGACAAGATGTTCGGTAGTCGGCTCGCCGTTTCTGCTGACCGCGCGAACCATCTCACCCGCTCTATGGCGATCGATTCGAGGTTGAATGTCGCACCGTGCAGAACTTGCGCGACGGAATACATCTTGGCGAACGACGAAGGGAAGATCGAATTGGCGAAGGACTTCGTTTGTCCCGGTTGCACTGGCGATCTCAAGCCGCGCCTGACCGAGCCTAAGCGCAAAGGTCGCAAGGCCAAGAAATAGTCACAGATAAAGGAGTTGTTGATGCCGCATGAATTCAACGTCGAGGCCGGTCTAGTGGTCTTCTCCCGCGACGGCCGCCCTCAGTTCGGCTGGCTCGACTTAGTGACCGGCGAGTATCACGCCGAGTCCGACGGACGCTGCATTCCCGACGCAATCGGTGCAATCGAATTTCACTCCGACGTGACGCATTGAGCCATGCAGGACTTCGCTTACCTGTTTTCAGACAGCGCCGCCGCGTGGCTTGAGGGCCGCGGCGACGCGCGATTCCAACGGTACGAGAGGCACTACCGCGCCGATCGGGCGACGGCACAACCAAACGAAGCATTCGACCTTGAGCGAAGCAATGTTCGTTTCGCCCAGCAATTCGGTTCAGGCCGGCGGCAGTTCGCGGCTGTGTCGAAAAGCAAAGCTTTTGGCGCGCTCGCGACTTTTCTCATTCTCCTTTGGGGCGGCACCGCACTCCTCTCTTCGGTCGGCGCGACACAGCCTGTCGCCGTCGCTGCGGTGCTCGGCGTCGTCTTCGTCGCCTTGAGGGTGAAGAACTTCCGCGCTCGCGGGCAGAAGCGATAGCAAACGGTTGCGATCAAACAACGGTGCGGAATTTCGAAGCCTTACCGGGTATTACAATGCCTGCGCCGCCGTTTGGCCAACGGCAATTTGCCAACGAGGAAAGCGGTTTCGCGGCGGACTTCCGAGTCGCCTTGACTTCGAACACCGCTCGATAAGATGAAAGTAAGCAGATCGCGGGGGCGACTGCAACAACTAGATCGGAAACAACAAATGACGATTCAGAAAAACTTCAAACTTTCGATGGCCGCGATCGCTGCATCGCTTTTGGTCGCTGCTTGCGGCGGTGGCGGTGGTGGCGGCAGCAGCGATGCATCGCCTGCGGCCCCGGCGAGCGGTGCCAGCACGCCCGCGACAACGACTCCGGCGAATCTAACTACGCCTCAGTACCCGGCTGACAGCTTCCATCTGGCAGCGTTCAATCTGCTCAACCAGCAGCGCCAGCAATGCGGCTTCCCTGCCCTTCAGGAAAACACGGTGCTCGATCAGTCGGTGGCTGCTCATGCGCAGTATCAGGCCACGAACAATATCGTGTCCGATACTGAAACGGCGGGTGCTCCCGGGTTCACAGGCGTCTCGTATGCTGATCGGGCGGTACACTTCGGTTACCCGCAGAACGTGCCGATCGGCGGTGTATCGGGCGGCTTATACACGAATGCGACGTGGACGGAAGCGCACTACGGACAGCAAGCTATCTATGGCCTGATCTCCGGCGTGTATCACAGCATGATTGCCGTTGCACCGATGAACACGGTCGGTATCGGCAAGGTCGCGACGACCTACAACGGTTTCCCGCAGGAGTGGTATGCACTGGCACTCGCCAACTATCAGCAGGTCACGACGAACGCGCCATTGACGTTCCCGTGCCAAGGCACTACCGGCGTCGCAAACGACTCTTTTGGAGAAATGCCGACGCCCCCTGCAACGTCCGGCCATTGGGGTACGCCGGTCGCGGTCGCGGGCAACCCGAATGACACCATCGTCATGCAGACCGGCACGATGACCGATTCGGCGTCGCACGTGATCGCCTTGCAAGTGCTGGACTCGGCCACGGACCCGAATAAGATTCTGCCGAAGTGGATGGGCGTCGCTTACCCCGCCACGCCGTTGTCGCCGAACGCGCAATATACGGTCTCGCTCACCGGTACGATTAACGGCGTAGCGTTCTCGCGTACCTTCACCTTCACGACTGGAAGCATCCTCGCCGGCTAACGAAGGCTGTGTCACAGAACGACCAAGCCGCCAGTCGATCTGGCGGCTTTTTTATTTTTGCAAGAGTGAAAAAACGCCTTGGAGTGAAGCTCCGACGCGTTTTCTTGCGGACAATTGCCTCAGCCGCCTGAGCCGGCGGTGTCGCCATAACCCTGCACATCGTAGCCAGTCACGGCGCCCGTGCTATCGCTCGCACTGCACATCGCGTACTCGTAAGTGTTCCCGGATGTGTTCCAAGTATTTGTAATATAGGTAGTGTTTGTGCCGTCGTTAAAAACTGAATTCTGCTGGCCCCACCCAGGCCAAAATCCGAGTTTCTGAGTCACGTAGGTTCGGCAGGCTTCCTCGGGATTCCCCTTCGGTTGCGTGGGTGCGTTTGGTTGGCATACCTGTCCGACCCAGGCCGAGCCATTCCACGAGGGCGCGACGAACTGTGTTGACCCGCTCGGGCAACTCGGAGGCGGCGGTACATTACATGAGTAGCTCCAAGCTGTCCCTGTCCAGACTGGTCCACTAGCGAAGCCGTATGCGCAATTAGGTTGTGGCGTGGCGCACTGATACCGCACACCCAGCTTCTGCCACGAATACCCTGGATCGCAACCGGGAGCGCGCGGAACGCCGATGGGATTCTGAACCCATTCCGCGTTGGAGGTAACTGGAGCCGTCAGCACGCCGCTAAGCGTCGCCATCAATGCCAACGAGATTGCCGTCCTGATTCGCTTCATGTTCTTATTGGTTTGAGTAGTTACAGCCAACGTCGATTTGCGCTTGGAGGCCGAGCTGATCTTGCACAAGCGTATTTGCGCCGTCAGCGAGCACGTCATAGATTTGGAGCACCCATTGCGAGCCGTTCCAACCCATCGCGTAACGCGCGCCCGAGATCGGCGGATTGTGATTGGAATAGTCGGTCGTCAGCGATTGCGGAGTGATGCGATACCATGCCGTGCCACCGGGGCCACATGAAGGAGGCGTCACGCCCCACCCGTTGTACCAACCGCTGTACTGGGCATCCGCCGACTGATTGCTCACCAAGGTGCTCGCGCCTACCCAGTTGCCCCACTTATTGCAAACGTACATAAGGTTGTTGCGGATCGTCACTCCGTTCCAGCTGCATTTGCTGGCGGTGTAGTTGATGTTCGCAACATTGCCGTTGATGGTGTTGCCAGAGACCGTCCCTGACGAGCTCACATCCCCGACGTTAAGCCCGGCCGGTCCCGTTCCCTGATAGTTCTGCACATAGAGGTTGCCCTTGGTACGCACGGCTGCGTTCACGCTGTCACCGTAGTACATCGCGCCGTTGTCGATCTGCAGGCTGTTGCCCGCCTGCAACTTCAAGACCTTGTTCGCGCCGAGCGTGACATTGCCGACGTTCTGCATGTCCTGATTATTCGCGTTCATCGTGCCAGTTAGCGGCAGCGCGCCGTCACGCCGGTAATAAGGCGAATTACCGTCCGCGCCAAAACCGTTGATCGCCAGCACCATCCCAGCCTTGCTGCCCACTGGATTTGGCAATGCCCACCCGCCATGAATCCCGGTGACCGTCGCCGGCGCGCGGTTTGTCGAGTAGCCGAACTGCGCTCCCCCGGCGGCAGCAAGGACACCCGCTCCAGCGATGTCGGCCGACTTGTCGGTCATGCTGATAAGCGGCAGACTCGGATAGATTTGCGAGGCGATATGGCAGTTGCCCGCAGCGGTCGAGCAGTTGTCGGGCACAACGGCCAACGCGATCTGGTAAGTGCCGCCCCAGAACGGCCCGTTCTTAAACGTGACCTTGTTGTTCGACTGCGCGCTCAGTTGAGCCAGCGTTGGCGCAGCGATGGGCGTAGAAGTCGTCTGCGAATACCCCACTGGAATAAGCGAGGCGTAGTTGTTGGTGATGTAGCTGCCGAGCGCCGAATTGATCGACGCAATGTTCTGCCCTTCGATCTGCAGCAGATTCTGGCGTTTGGCAGCGATGTCTTCCTTGATACCCTGTACCGTCAGCAAGGCCGCGCCGACCAGGACGATCAACATCTCAAGAATGCTTCCCATGTCGGCGGTCCGCGATCAGGTACGGGTGGTCCACAGTCCCATCGACGCCATCGCGCCGTTCGACGCGCATGCAGTGGCGACCGTCTGCGGGTTGAACGTGACCGTCGGCGAGAAGATCGTTGTGCCGTTTACAGTCACCTGCGTGTAAACGGTGATCAACGCAGCCGCACTCAGCGAGCAAACCGTCGACGTGACGGGATACGTCAGAATCAACGAATCATTCGAGGTAACGAGCGTGCCGACGGCAGCCGTCACCGTGCCGTTGAACATGCCCTTGACCGCTGACTTGTCCGAGGCGACGCGCGATCCCGCGGAATCAAAGGCGTGATTCTGCGCCAGCACCGTGAGCGTTTCAGAGGAGAAATCGGCGTCGTTCTGCGTCGCGTTCAGGATCCCGGTGTGGAACATCTGTGCTTCGCTCTTGAACTGGGACGAATGAATCAGATCGAGCACGTACTTGCCGCCCGCATAGACAGCCAGCGCGAGCAGCGCAGCGCCAGCCATCACCGCGCCTGCCTCGATCATCGACAGCTCGCCCGACTGTTTCTTGGCTCGGGCAATTTTAAGGATGCGCGCCCGGCGCTCTTTGATCGGGTCGATCTGGACTGGTTGCTCGTCTTCGTTGGTCATTTTCCTTTTCCTTAATAGCTTGAAGCGGCGGGATTTCCCGATGTGAGGTTGACGGCACCCGTCACGACGTATGAGCCAATGCCGAGGGTCAGAAACAGTGCGGCGGCAAAGCCGAGCAGGATGAAGTGCGTCGTTCGAGCGTTGCGCTTAACTGCTTCAACGACGCGATCGAGCGACTCGCGGCCTAGACTCTTGATAGCGGCTTCGAACTGATCGCGCCCGGCAGCGTCGGTAATCGTGTCGACGATCGTGACCGAAAAGATGCCAGTGTCGAGCGCGCGCATCGGCTCATCGGATCGGGCCGTCAAGCGTCGATCCATGATCTTCAAATGCCAGCGCAGCCATGGATCGGCTGTCTTGAGAAGCCTTTCCAGCGCCGCACGGAGCGTGAGGTTGGAGTCAAACAGGCCCGCGAGCGAAACAATAAGCAGCGCCGCGCGAAGGTCGCGGCGATTGCGCCAGAGCAGCGGCATGCGATCGAACCTGTCGCGCAGCGGACCGGCCCAGCGCTTCAGGCTCGAAAAGTAAACGAGCACAAGGCCGATCATCGCCGTAAGCGTGAGCCACCAGTATTCGTAGCAGAACGTGTCGACGTAATAGAGAAACCGGCCAAGATCGGGCCATTGATCGAGAGGCCGGACGTCGAGCACCTGCGGGAAAATGACCCCACCAAATAGCATGCAGTACGCGTACATGTAGACCAGCAGCAACGCCGGATAGGCCATCTGCACCGAGGTGGTCGACGACAGCACGCGCTTGGCCTTTGCGGCCATTTCCGCGAGCTCGAAGCCGCGAACGACCGCATCTTGGCGCGAAGACTCGTCTGCGATGTCGAGCAGCGCGTACTCGTCGCCGGGGACGAACGGCTTGATTGCCAGCGCGAAGCTTTCCCCGCGCTGCATCGTCTCGCGGATGCGCGCGAACACACGCCACTCGAGCTTGCCTCGCGAACGGCTGCGCTTCTCGTACGTTTCAAGCCGGTCGAACAACGTCTCGGTGTTGCGCAGGCCCTTCGCTGCGATATCGAGACGCGTCTCGCGGTAAAAGTCCTCGCGCACTTTCTGAAAATGCCAGCGCGCGACGACCAACTGCTGCCGCACGGGCAGCATCTTTGCGAACGTGGTGATCATGGAGAACTGGGTTTAGACCATCAAGCCATCGACGCCCGACATCACGCGGTACTGCGCGAACGACTGCATCGAGCGATTGATGAATTGTGGATCAATCAAACCGCGCGAAGCCTTGAAAAGAGCATGTTCATATAGCGTCTTTCCAGTCATATCAGCGTTATCGAACCCGGTACGACGCGCCCCGCGCCAAACTGCGCGCGCACCGGCCCAATCGCGCTCGGCAACACGCTCAAGAAATTCCGGGGTCGGGCGATACAACTCGGCCGCCAACGAGGGGCGCTTGGTGCCACCCGCCACCTTCCCGTTGCGCGTGAAAAGCCCTTTGAGTCGGCAGTGCCCGCAGCCATCGTAGTTGCGGCATGCCATCCGCGAGGTGTCGAGGCCGAACTTCGTGCGCAGCAGTTCAAGGTCAGCCTTCGGCATGACGTCCTCCGCCGGCAGCTTGCAGTGCTCGCAAAGCGTCGGAATCAGCTTCTGATTGCCGACTGCATTGATGAACCCCTCGGAAGCGAGCTCGTCGATCGGCAGTTGCAGCCGCCCGCCTGCCATACGCATCACGGCGGCGATGATGTCGCCGGCGTGCAGCGAGAATCGCACCGGGTGACCGGTCAGCGCCAGTTCCGCTACCAAGCCCATCACGACGCGGTCGCGCACTTCGCCGATGGTCAAATCGTCCGGGTCCTGCCGCATCAGCGTTCGGATGACTTCCGCGTACTTTCGGTTCGCTTCATCGTCAGTCTCGTCCGGGCGGCGGATGATCGAGTAGTCCGACAGCCACGGCATCGGATATTCGGACGGCTCGTTCACTGCGAACTGCTTCTTGAGTTCCCGATCCGGCAGCATGTATGAGAGCGCGCGCAGCGTTGTCGTCTTGCCGGAACCGGTCTCGCCGGTGAGCGCCGTGATGCCGCCGCTCACATAGTTGAGCGTTTCGATCAGCTCAAGCTGGCTCTTCTCCAGGCCCATGTCTTTGGGCAGCAGCACCGAATAGTTCTTGAAGTTGCCGTCGAGCAGACGCAGCGTGACGTCATAGCCGCCAACGAGCGGGGATGACTGCCAGCGCAAGTTTACCGTGTCCGTCTTGACGACCAGCGGAATCATCGCCGACTGCGGCGCGCTCGGCTGAAAGCTGTTTCCCGAGTTCGTGTTGCGCTGAACGAGATCGCTGTACGCGGCGAACAGCGCGCGACGCACAATCGCCTTGGGCATGCGGCTGAACGTGTACATATCACCGTTCACGCGAAAACGGACTTCGACCTCGTTGTGAAACTCACGTGGCTCAAAATGGATGTCACTCGCGCCGTATGCGTGTGCGGCCTCAACGATGTCCCGGAAATTGCCGATCGCCCGGCTCGCTTCGCGGACAGTAGAGTTCGCGGAAGCAGCGGCCTTCCCCGAATAGATCGCGGCGATTACGGCATCGGTCGCGATCATTTCCTCGCGCACGAGTATGTCGTTCGCGCCCAGATCCTTGATGAAGGTTGCGTACTGTGCCTTCTCTGCGAATCGTGCGGTGGCCACCGTGATCGCCACGCCCGGTTGCAGTTCAACCGCGACGAACTCTTTGCGGGCGGCTGCGGGAATGCGCAACGCGGCGTCGTCATCCGCTACGGTCAGAATGCGCTTGAAGTCAGGAAGAGAATCGCGCGACACGAGTTCCGGCAGCCCGGAAGACAATCCACCGCGCTCGGGCTGATCTTCGTCTTCCGCTGGCTGTTCCTGCTCTGCCATCGTGGGCGCAGACATCGACTTTTTCTCGGCCGAGGCGATGGGCCGCTGAGGCGCGACATCCGCTTGCTTCTCGAACGCAAGCGGGCTCGCGTTCGCACCAGACGCGCCGCGCGTGTCGGAAGGCGCATCGTCCGCGGCGACAGCATCGTGCGCAAGGTTTGCCGCCGGCGCGCCCATCGGCTGGTGGTGTTCAGGCTGCGGCGCGTAGCTGAATTGGGCAGCGGCCGCGACAGATTCGGCTGTCGAGGCCGCGCCATTCAGTTGCACGCCGTGCTCCCTCGCCGCCATCGCCGCAGACATACTCGCGAAGGTGGGCCGTTCGAAGCTAGGCGGGACAAATGGACGAAACGCCACGTCATCGTCGGCCGCATGCACCGGAGGTTCGGATCTCTCAGGCACCGCCTGCGCCGGCGAGTGCCAATCATCGCCAACCTCTGTGCTCTCGGCGTCCTCAATTTCGCCCCCCGACAGCGCGCGACCGAGAAACGTGACTTGGGGATTCACCGCGCGCGTGCTCACCGGCGACGCTTGCTCGGTTGCGGTTTCGGCCAATATTTCCCGCCGTTTGCGTTTTCCCGCAACCGGCTCACCGGCCGCGAACTTCGGTTCCGCACCCGTGCCGGGCTCAATGAAGCTCGAGCGCGGTGCGCGAAACCGCTTCAGGAAGCCACCACGCGGAGCGTCGGGCGTGCCCTGCTCTTCTTGTGCGAAAAGACCCATTTCTTATTTCCCAAACGGTACGAAGGTGGAAGCCGTCGACGCGATACCGCCCGGAGGAAGCGGCGATGACAGATCAGTGATCGCCCTGACGGCTGGCGAATCCGGAATCGCGGCGGGCGCGTCAGAGGGCGCAGCGATGGTCTCTGTCCAGTGGCGCTTGCCGTCGACAAGACTGACGGTGAAGCCGTCGATGGAGGCGACGGTCCAACCGTTGAGCAAGCGGCTACCGCTGCGCGCGGTATAAGTCGTGCCTTGATAGTCATACAGCACGTAGGAGCCCGACATGTCGGAATACGCGCCAACGAAGGTTGCTGGAATGACGCGCTTTACCGGGACACTGGGCTTGTGCTCAAACTTGGGCGCGGCTGGTGGGGCCGCCGTCACGGCAGCAGGCGTCGCGCCGAGCGGCGAAGCAAGGCCAACGCCGTTGCCCGGTGCTGCTGCCCCGCCTTGGCCACCTTGCGGACCCCGCATCGAGTCGACGAGCTTTGCGCGCGCGAGCTTGTCAATGTCGTCCAGCGTGAGATGACTTTCCTGCGAAACCGCCGCGCCGGCGACGAACATGAGCGCACCGAAGCAGGCGGCCCGTGCTGGCCACTTAGTTGAGAACATAGTATTTACCCTTCGCAGTGAAATGCACCCCGGTACCGTCCTCTTTCAGCTCTACGTCGAGGGTGTCCAGTGCCATGTTGTCGGGCAGGCGCGCGAGCAGCGCGCTCTGCCACTTGTATCCGTCGATCTGCCACGTGCCGCGCTGCACGAGCGGGCCCTGCACTTCGCCCGCCGTCGGTTGTCGCGCAATGAGACGCTCGGCGGGCTTGATATCAACGACGTAGCCGTGGCTATCGAGCGTGTCCGGCTTGGTGGAAAGCTTTTGCGGATCGGTCTGCAAGGTCTTGATGAGAGCCTGCTGAGTCGGCCACGTCGCTTGTTGGGCGAGCGCGACCCGTTCAGCGACGGTTACTTCAGGACCCCGCGCGGTCAGATGCCAACCGTCCGGGTTAAAGACGACCGGTCGCAACGACTCCGGCGCGCGTGCGTCGAATTCCTTGAACGTGCCGCCCTGCCGCTTGTAGGTTGCGATGCAGGGGCCCGAGATCGTGCAGGACGCTTTCTGAAACTGCCATCCCGCAACGTTGGTTTCTTGCGCGCCAAAGCTAGCGAGCAGCTTTGGTGCAAGCTGATTGGCAAGTGGAGCAGGCGCGGCCAGCGTGCGCATGACAGCCGACTGGTATTCCTGCATGAACGTCGGCGGGGGTGCCGGCGGCGGAGGCGGCGGGTTGAGCATCTCAATCAACTGCTTGCCGCCGAAGAACACGGCAGCGAGGATGACGAGCAACGGCACCGTCGTGGGCACCGCCACCGGGACCTTCTTGATCAGCCCGACTTTGCGCGCAACGAGCAGCTCGCGAAGGTCAAACGTCTCATCTACCGCGTGGAGTTGCGCGCCGTAACCCAGGGTCGCCAGTTCGAGCCCTGCCTTGGCGCACCCGTCCTCGATCTCGTCTCGACGATCCGCAAGCGCATTAAGTGCTACTTCCTGATCGAGCGAGACAGCGCCGCGCTGCACGAGCACCACATGCACGCGCTCATCGTTCTGGATGAGAACGAGTACCGCCGGGCGCCGTCGGACGCGCTCCAGCGACGCAATACGAGCAGCGGCTGAGTACAGCTTGCCGCCCTTGCGCTGCGAAGGCTCCAGTTCGCAGAACCCGACGATGGTCTCGTCATTCGCCTTGTATTCGGTGTAGTGCGTCGCACCGGACTCCTCGACGTAGTGCCGGCGTTCGGCGCGGGCGCCCTTGGCGGAATAAGCGCGCCAATCCAGCCCGAATACGAGCCTGGCGCCCTTTTCTCCCGGTATGGATTCGAAGTGCATGGGGATCGCTACCTCGCGCTCACATCGACGGGACGACGGTCGCCGTCAGCATGATCACCTGGAACGTGCGGCCCTTATTCCATGCGCCCGAGAGACCACCAATGCCATTGTTGCTGTTACCGTCATAGCGATTGCTCACAGCGCCATACAGCACAACGGTCTGTCCATCGGACAGCGCGATGGTCTGGTCGTCCTTGTTGCCGAGGATGTCAGGCAACTGAATCTGCTGCAGCGTGGCGCCCGAACCCGTGCTGATGGTCGTGAACGGACCGTTCAGCTTCGAGCTATCGCTCCAGTACGACAGGATGATTTGATTGTGGTCGTTGACCGACGGCAGGATGTTCACGAAGTCACCGACCGTGACGGATCCCGGCTGAAGACCCGGTACGCCCGAGCTACTACCGGCGATCGAGCCAACGCTCGGCGTGGTGGCTGCCAAATACCCTTTCGTCTCGAATGTTCCGATGGACACCGGCAGGCCGTTCAACGTCAGCTTCGTCTGGGTGTTGTCCTGTACCGTCTTTCCGAAGGCGTTGAGGCCGCTGATGATCGCGTTGGTGCCTTCCATCGGCGAGCCGGGCTTCAAGACCGACAGGCCGACAGTGCCGCCAATCGCTGTTGCCAACGAGGTAGGCGAAGCCACCGTGATCGAATAGCGCTTCAGTCCGTCCGAGATGCGATTGAAAACGATGTCGGCGCTGACGCCCGCTTGCGACGAATTGCTCAGATCCACCTGCAGCGTGCGGACGCGCAGCGCGACCTGACGCGTCGAAATTGCGTTCTCGCGCGCGAGCAGCGCGCCCATGCGATCGACGGCTTCCTTAGTGTCGCGAACCATCACCAAGCGGCTCTGCGGATTGACGACCACTTCTCCGAGCGGCGACTTCAGCTTTTCAAGTTCCGACTGGATGATCGCAATCTGGTCAAACGTGCCATCGCGTCCGGTCGACGTGATCGACGAGAAAGACCCGGTATTGCCCGACGTGCCGCCCGTGGTACCACCGGACGCCTGGTTACCGGTCGACGTATCCGTGCCCTTCGACATCGTCGACTTGATGGACACCTTGCCCGGGATCGCCGCGATCGTGAACGTCTTGGTGACGAACCGGCTGATGGAAATGGTGCTGCCATCGAATGTCCAGTCGAGGCCGAGGTTTTCGGTCACGCCGCGCAGATATTCGCCAACCTTGCAGTTACACGCCTGCGCATAGACCGGCTCGACATTCGACTTGGCCAACGCTTGCGGCTGCATCGGGGCACTCTGGCCGTTCCCGCCGTTGGTCTTCGGAATCAGCGCATCGCGCGGAATGAAGGCGTCCGGGCTCAGATGCACCGGATAACCGGTAGCGGTTGAGATAAGCGTGGCGATCTTCGACAGCGGAAGATTGCCGGGGAAGACAACCGATTTCTCGCGGAAGATCGCGGGCAATGTGGCTTCATACGCGACTGGCACCAACCGGTCGCCGAGGAACGCGGTCGGGACTGCCTCAACAAGCGACATCGACTCGGGGCCGTTGCCCATCGCGCGCGTGGCTTCCGCGTTGGTTGCATCGTAGGCGTGGTTCACGTCGGATTGCGATACCGCGCAGCCGGTCAGCGATGCAGCCACAAGAATGGCAATGGCAGATTTGATTTTCGTGAGGCGCATGGCGATTACTCTTGGCAGTTGGCTGCGCGTGCGACGACGCGGATCACGTTATTGGTGTGCTTGCAAACCCGCGTGGGCGTGCGCATGTGGTTGGTCGCCTGCATCACTTGCGTGAGCACCGACTTGAAGTCGCCCGAGAACGTCGCGTTGAACTCAAGCGGCAAGTCGTCGTCGATCTTCCAGGCGAGCTGCCAGCCCTGCTGCTGCAGCCAGCGATCGAGCGCATTGCGCAGGTTGATGTCCTGCGGCGTGATCGAGAAAGACAGAACGCTACTAGGCACCGTTGCGCCACCTTGCGACGGCACGACGACCGGGGCGACGTCCATCGAGCCAACCCGCGACGGCGCGGCAGCGCCCGGAAGTGCAACCGGCGCGGGACCACCGACATCGGCCTTGGGGGCGGCCGGAGAGGCAGGCGAAGCGGGAGCGACCGAGGCAGAACGAACGCCAGGAGCAACCGGCGACACCATCGCAACTTGAGCCACAGGGGCTTTAGCGGAAGGTGCCGAGAGGAGTTGCCAGCCGTCACCGGGCGGCGGTGCGAGGCGCGATTGATCAGGCTCGGCTGCCGCAAGACCCGGCACAGTCGTGAGTGCGAGACACGCGAACAAGTGAGCCACCATGCGCGCGGTGCGATGCGTTTGAAGAGAAAAAGTAGGCGTCATGTTGGTCAGTTCGCGCGTTGCAGGCGGCGGTAAATGTTGTTGGCGTAGATGAGCTGCTTGTTCGACGAGACTGCGTTGTAGGCACCGACCGCTTTCCACGTCGGACCGAACTGCTTGATGTTCGAAGCCAGGATCCATGTCCCCACATAAGCGTTCACGCAGGCGTCGAACAGGTGTTGCCGAGTGATGCCGAAGCGACCCAGTTTTGGAAGCCAGGACGAGTTGATTTGCATCAAGCCAATGTCCTCGCTTCCATCGGTATTGCGATTCGTCACATACGGGCGCATTCCGGACTCTTGCTGTGCGACCGCACGTACCACTTGAACGCTGACGCGGTGGTAGCGCGCGGCATCGTCAAGACAATCGGCATACGCATGGAACGAGACGGTTGCAATGAGCAGCGTCGAGACTTGAAGCAATCGGCTCATGACGCGGGCCGATCGAAAAACCGCACATCGTGCTTGCGCAGCACGTTCACGACGTTCCCGTCTGCGTTGACGATGAACTGTTCGGCGGTGCCGTTGAACTTGTAATAGCGGCCGTTCTGCTCGCCCGAGCCCATGTGCGCCACGTCAGCGACCGTCACCTTGCCGACGGTGTCGGCGAACTTGAAGAACGTCGAGCCGTTTTCATCAAACACGCTTTGCAGCGCGGCCTTGTTCGCGGCGTCGAACTCATAGACGGTTCCCGCGACGCGGGCGACTTCGACCTTGTCTGCGTCGTTGGAGATCGTGAAGCGCTCGGCGCGGTTGAACGTCATCACGCCAGTCGCGTCATCCCACTTCGGGCGCAGCGACTTACCGTCTTGACCGGTTACCTTCAGCTCCGCAGCGGGCTTCACCGAGAACTTGATTTGGATATGGCTGTCGTCACCATCGCGGATCGCAAGTGCACCAAACTTTGCCGCCAGCACGGACCCGGATGCGGCCGTAGCGTCGGCATCGACCTTCTTCGCGATGTCTGCGATGGGGTCTGCCCCGGAGGGTGCGCCCGACGCGGCCGGTGCTATAGCAGCGACCTGCGACACCGGCGCGACATAGTTGACAGCCACCGACTGCGGAGCCGAGCGGCGAAGTGTTACGTGGTGAGAGTTGAAATCGACGTCGGCGTACAGGTCGGACGCGGTCACGAGCCGATCAAGCGTCTGCATCCAGTTCTCGCCATCGCGCGTGCCGAAGCTCGTCGAAGCCGTCAGATCGATGTCTTTCTGTGCGGACCCCGTCCAACCCTGCGGCACCAGTGCTTTGACCAATTGCGCGAGCGGCAGCGTGGTGTTCAGAGGCCGAGTACTTTCAAGGCTGCTGCGCGGCCCGATGAGCGCAAGGCGGCCGGAGAAGCCAGAAAAGCCGGACGGAGTGTCGCTGTGCGCCTTGTCGCCAATGAAGCGATTGGCCTTTTTCCAGTAAGCCGTGGCGCTCGAGCCGCCCGCCGAGTAACGGATCACCTCGGGCGTACCCGGCACAACGATGTATGGGCCTTGGCTATGTCCACCGTCCACGCGCAGCGACTGGCCGGCGCGCGGCTGGAAATACGTGTCACTGCCATCATTGAAGACCAGTGCGGGACGCTCTAGCACATTGCCCGCGATCTCGTAGTCGAAGTCGAGCGGGTCTGTACCGGCGGCCGCCGCGTTCAGCGTGACCGCGGCGAGCGCGAGAGTAAGAAGAGAGAGCGTGTGCTTCATAGGCCGCGTTCGATTTGAGAAAGATGCTTCACGAAGCGCGCGAGGTATTCGCGGCCCGGGGCGGGATTAGCACTGTGGTAATACGCGACGGCCTTTACCGCGGAGTGCGTGAGGCGGTAGTTCTCGTTGAGGATGTCTTCTGCGACGCGGATGTTGGTCGCTGGTGCAAGGGCATCCCAGGCACTCGCGAAGCGCTTGCCGTGGTATCCCCAGTTCACTTGCATTAGGCCAATATCGAAGTTCGATCGGCCGTTGCTGATCAGATAGCGGACCGCGCGATACGCGTCCTCTCGGGTGCGAAAGAAGAAACCGCGACCCGCGACATTCAACGTCCACGGCCATGCACGACCGTTGTATGCGGACTCATTGAGCGCGATGCCAGCGAGAATCTTGGGATCGACCGAGGTGTGCATCGCGTCGAACGGCGCCTGCGCGGATGCGCACGACCAGCCCCCTCGGCGCTCGGTGATGCTCGCTTGGGCGTCATCGGTAAGCGTCGCGGGGCGCAACCAGCCCGCCTTTACAAAGAGGCTCTCGAAGCTGATAGGCGAGCCGTCGATGTTGATCGCAACACCGCCAGTCGTGGCCTCGACCGTTTGGCCCTCAAATCGGTTTGCCCACGCCAGAAACGGCTTGAGTCCACATGCGTAGACGGGTTCGCCGGGCAGCTCGACGAGCGCGCGTTTCGTGCCGTCATCGACCACGATGCGCGTCGGGCTGATGATCGAATCGATGGTCGCCGCGTGTGCGCAGAGCGCCAATGCAGACAGGCAGGCAGCCGCCCATGCCTTAGTCATGGTATGGCTCCATGACGATGTCCTGCGTCACTTGCACCAGGAACTTCTGGCCCGGTTCGACGGTAATGGTCGGCGGGATATTCTGGTTGCGCTGCATGACGGTCTGGGCCGTCGCTGCCGCGACCTGCCCCGCCGTGTCACCATAAGTAGTGACGCCGTTCGGCGTCGCGGTCGTCGCCGTCTGAGAGCTGCTGTCGAACGCCTTCAGCAGAATCGCCGTAATGAAGCCCGCGCCGAAGATCTTCAGGAAGTGGTTGTTCACATCGCCCGAGAACCCGGCGTAGCCGTTCTGGTCCGCACCCTGCATGCCGTTGAGCGGCACGCTCTTGCCGTTGGGCAGACGCAGACTCGTCGAAGCGACCAGCAAGCGCTCTTGGCCAACTTTGACGTCCGCGCTGTACATGCCATTGATGAACGCGCCCTTCGGGATCATCAAGCAGTCGCCGCCCAAGCTGTCGTACACATCCTCATCGACCATCAACGCCACGCGACCCGGCTTGTCCGAGTTCAGCCCCTCCACCGTCTTGACGTGGATGACGTGCGGCGGCGTCAACGTGCAACCCGTCGACCGGCCATTGAAGGTTGTCCGTTCGATGCCGCCGCGCGAATCCGCATCGCGCAGGAAGGCGCGGTCGCGATCTTCGGGTGCTTGGCCCTGCTTCGCCAAGGCAATCGCCATCGCATCGGGGGTGTTGGCTCCCGCAGCGTTACGGGCAGCTCGTACCTCGTCCAACGAAGGGACGCCAGCGGGCAGTACGCCGGTCGCCGAGTTCGCCGAACGCGACGCGCCTGCCTGCTTGAAAATCGAGGACGTGTAGATCGCGTCTTGCGCCGCTTGGCGGGAAAGCTCGCGCGTGTCCGTGCTCGAACCTTTGACTTCCTCCTGGAAGTCCGCACCGGTTAGCATCGGCTTGACGGCGGGCTTCGGAGTCGCTGCTTCAGACGCTGCACGCGCGGCAGCCTCCGACGCCGCTGCGTCGCGCTGCTGACGGATCATCTGGTCGATGTCGTTGTTGTTCGCGGCAGTGGGCGCTTCCGTACTCGATTTAAGCGCGGTCGCCTTCTTAATGCGCGCGTCTTCGTCTGCCTTGTTCGTCGCCTGCAGTTGATAGTAAAAGCCGAGGCCTCCGATGACGACCGCAGCCAGAATGCCGATGCTCATGATCGCATTGCGGGGCGTCTTGCCTTTGACGAGTGCTTCTTGCTCCGCGCTGGGTGTAGCCGAGTCCGGTTTTTTCGCCACGATCACAACACCCCGAACAAGCGGCGGCGGCCGCGCGTCACCGTGACCTCGTCCTTGCCGGAACGCAGAACGATCTCATCGGCCAGACGCTGAAGGACAAGGAAGTCTCCCCGGCGAATGAAGTTTGCGACGACACGATCGCCGTGGTTGAGAATGAATGGGACCGGCCACTCCTGAGCCTTGGCAGGCATGCGCATCCAGACCGCACGTCCGTCGTCGAAGACGGTTTCCGGCGTGAACTCAGCGCGGCCTTCGACGCTGTAGTCCCAGTTCAGCTTGTCAGGCGCAACACCGATGCTTCCTGAGTCCGCACCACCGCGACCGCCTGTCGCCGTCGCGTCGTCGCGTGCGCTGACGCGGGCCATCGGCGCGCGCGGGTATTGGAAGCGCACGGTCTGATAGAACATCCCGCCCGCCGGCGACGCGATAAGCGTGAAGTCGTACTCGCGCAAATTCGTCGTCAGATGCAGCGTGTTGACTAGATCGGCCTTGTGCGGCTTGATGAACACGTGGTTCATCTTGTCGTCGTCGATCTCCCACTGGACGCTGTCGCCCATCGCGGGGTCAGCAATCAGCTTCTCGCCCTTCTCCAGTTCGATCGTCGTCAGCTTGAGCGGTGCGGTCAGCACGCGGTAGATCTGGTCGCGGCTGTACGGGAAGACGCCGATGCGCGCATCGCCCGGCATAGTCAAAGGATCAGCGCCGCCGTTGAACGGATTGATCGGGCTCATCGGGTCGCCTGCGACCATCGCGGCATTGAACGCCGAGTCGTTCGTGGCTTTCTTGGCCGCAGCCGGTTGGGTAAGGAACGCTGCGCACGCAGCGAGAACGCACATGCCGATGACCGGCCGTTTGTTGAGAATGGTTGCGGTCATGCTTATGCGGTCCGCTCAAGGCGGAAGAACGGAATGAAGATGCCGAAGGGGTTTGTCGTCAACGCCTGCTCAGCAGTCGGCGCGACGATTTGATAGCGCAACGTGAGTGCGTACGATTTCACGTCCGGCTTGCCGGTCGCGCCAGCCTGCGAGGTGGTCGTTGTAAATTCGACGAGCACGGTCGAGTCTTCGAGCAGCGCGATGTTGCGCACGTCGACTTCGCGGATCAGTTTCGGGTTTGCCGTGATCTGCTGGAACGGTGTGTCGGCCTTCAGCCAATCGCGGAACTGACCGGCTGCCGCGCCGATCATCTGCGCCTTGACCGAGTTGATGTTGGCGGTCATGCGCGAAGTTTCGAGCCGGTCCGAAAGCACCGGCTCAATCGTGAACCAGCGAATCGCCATGTCTTTGACCGTCGTGCGCACAGCTTGCGAGTCTGGCTTGTAGGCGACAAGCTCGGTTACGATCGGATGGCCGCCGGTATCCGCAGACACGCCTACAACGCGAGTAACCGAAGGCGGAGGTTGCCGCGTCCATACCGCGCCGACGGCGATCACGGCAAGGCCGAACGAGATCAGCATCCAGCGGTTAGCTTCGAGCTTAAGCTTCGTGCTTGTCTCAAAGATGACTTGGCTCGGATCTTCCTCCGCGTACATGCCAGGAGCCGTAGACAGCGCGGCCCGACGCTTGTTCTTGAAAAGACGCATGGCAACCCTTTATTAATGGTCACCATTGAAACAGCACGAGCGTCCTCCATTTTTCCGAAAGGAGGCCAATTTCGCACGCCATTTCCATGGTCTGGCGCACACTTGACCTCAAGAGCGTGAGCGACCAGCGCGCAAATCGCACTGGACGCAACATTTCATAATACGAAAAGTTAGCCGACTAAGGGGGGTGTGAATATCCGGATCGCTTTGTAACAAGACTTTTTTGCTTTAGAATCAGGGAATTAACGAAATGTCCACCCGCAGTGGGACGCTCTCCGGAGAGCGTCACTCTTCGTCCATGGACCCGTTTGAGGCCTTGTCTTAGCGAGCCAGAACCTCCCGTGCCCGGGCATGTGTCCAAGGCGGTTGAGGCAAAACACCACCGTTTTGGTCAGCGTCACGGCGTGCGGCCGGCGCGACGGCAGGCATCCGGTGCTCGAGTATTACCGAAATTAACTCGCGCATTTGGCAAAACAGGCTAGAACTCCTACGCCCAGCGGCGTCGATCCTCACCACGCCGTACTCCTCGACGGACCAGACGTCTCCATTAGCCCCGGCAAAGGACTTCCCTGCCAAGGCCCGCACCCGTTCCGTCTCCAGTTCCTCTTTTGCTCGCTCATTCCTCTTGTGGGCGGCCGCCTCCTCATCAGCGTTCATCCGGGTGGCAAGGAACGAATAATCAATCGGCCGATGCAACAGCGCTTGTAGGTAGGCGAACGCATTCGACACCTTAAGTGATTGCAGCTGTTTTTGGGCGTGTTTTACGACGTCTGAGAGCAAGTGTCCGCGCTCCCGCGCCCGCTTCATCAACGCGCAGACTCCAAACGGAGTTAGCAGCCGTCCCCCTACTAGCCAGCGAAAGTCGGCCGGCAATGAGACAGGCTTTTCAATTTTTACGTGTCCTGAATCGCCCTGTTGTCTCTTTGAAAGATTATTTGGGTTCGCTGTTTACGTATCGCAGCGGTGCGCATCGGCTTCACGGCGGTCCGCCTGTTTTGGTTGCTTCCGGCCTCTCTGCGCGCGGGAGACCGCGAACTGACTATCCAAACTGTGTGAACCGATCCTGCTGATGGTGGTCATCGAGGCCTGTGCGTCGCGAACAATGATGCCTGCGCCCTTCTCGATACGCGGTCGCATGATTGATCCGCATTCAGATGCGATTGTCGTTCCGCATTGAAAACGCCAAAGGGTCGGCGATTCACCGCCGTGAAAATCGGCGCGAAGAAGTGGCTACGCGCAAAAATGCGGAAACGGAGTGCGCGCCGTACTGATTGATGCAAAAAACCCCACAGAAGAGGCAGCTCAGATTGACGTCGGCGGCCATCGAGTTAGTGATCGTCGCGCGGGTGAAGAAGAACGGCGTGGGGAAACTGTGCAGCGTTGGCCTATGCCCCCGAAAGGCTGGAGAAAGCCTGACACCTGCCTGAAGGTCGAGTTTGACGTCGAGGAACAGGGTTTTACGCAGGGTGGACGTCGAAGAATTGCCGTGGCAGTCGAAGCGGGCGAGTGGGGGTGCGATGAATCCGCCGATCTGCGACTCACCTCCTGCAGCAAACGATGCTTGTTCGGTCCTTGCTGCGCGAGGCGATGCTTGCAACGAACCAGCGGACGTTTAGTTTTGCAAGTCAACCGAAGTTGCCTTGGTTACTCTGCGTAAGCACGATCTTCGAAGCTGCAGTTGCACGTGCTGTACTGGGTTGCACACGCGGTATCTTGCGACTTTACCCGCTCACATATCTCTTTTCGGGAACCCGGCCGCCTTGTTAAGAGGCGAAATTTACAGCATGTCGGTTTTTCGAGTCATGCCGGCTATCGTTGCCTTCGAACGGAAACGGTTCCGACGTTGCGTTTGAACCGAACGTTCATGACCGCCACCTGAACGAGCGCTGCGATCTCGCTGGCACCCGCCAGTAGCTCTTCGGCCTCGTCGAGCTTGACCTTGAATTCCAGGACCATTGCACCGTGGTCTCGGCGTACCGCCAGTTCCACTCCCTGTTCGGGCCGTACCTGAAGCAGATTCGCTACGATCTCATCAATTGTCCTTCGACGAGGTGCGCTCAACATTTTGTTTGCCCGTGCAGCCATCTCCCGTTCGCCGATTGCCTTGCGAATCTTGACGAGCGTAGCACCGAGGTCGTACGTGATGCGCTTCAATTCGAAAAGTTGCAGCACCTCAGAAGGCAGCTTCGAGATCGCGATCGCCTTTGAAAGACGGGTCCGCTCCCACGTTGGGCACGCGGCCACAGCAGTTACCATCGACGTCCATCGCCCCTCCTCAATTCCTCGCTTGTACTCAGTAGCAAGTGCCAAAGGCGAGATCGGGGAGACGATTCTTTGGGGTCGGCGCACTTGTCTGTCGTCGAGACGATCGACGATTTCGGACCACGACAACCCGAGAGGGTCAATCGCCATTGCACGCTGACAAAGCACGTCGGGCCCGTGCTTCCGTGAAAGTAGGATCAAGTGGCGAGCCGTCTCGGGCCACACGCCAGCCGTTTCAAACAGCGCCAATATCGGCGTCGGCAGTTTCGAAACAGTGATGGCACGGCTCAATGCTCCGGCGGCCACTTTTGGCGTAAATCGCGCGAAGGCAGCAACCGCTTGCCGGCGCGTTTTCCACGAAGTGCCAAGGCCCGCCTGATAGAGTTCGGCCAAGGCAAGCGGGTCGCGAGATATGGGAGTTCCAGCTAGTGCAGTCATTCTTTCCTGTCCCGTTAATGCGACGATTATCTGATGTAACCGGTGCGCGCAAAGGGGCGAAAGGCGTCAATTTTACGCTTCATTTCACGGATTTTTTAGTCAGCCATTTCGTCATAACTCTGCCTGAAAGTTATCTTGCGCGACGGAATGGCACGACCAACGAACGTGTCAGATGCTTGCGTGCTGGGCGGAGAGAACCGACCTTCTGAGGCGGCGACGCTCCCGAACCGGGCCACGAGGCGCAGGGTGTTAAGTCGGATAGATTCGTCGTGCGCAAGTCGTCGGCAGCGCGAATCGCTGTTCGCTCCTTTTTGGAGCGTCGACGTACTCACGGCGTTGCCCGCGTGGTGCGCCGGTCACTCTTCACGCGGAGCGCGCAATCGCGATCGCCCTGCGTACGCGAAAGACTTAAAGTTCTTTCGAATAACTGACGCACACTCCCGCTCCAGCGAGCTTCTCCAGTAAATGTAAACTTGCGACGCCGCTCGTTTCCCACTATGCTGTCGGAAATTCAACACCTATCGTTTTTTTCTCATCCGAGTGTTGAATACCACAATGGGAGCAGTAGATGACCACGGCCGCTCGGGCACGCCCTGATAAGACCTCGCCGACGATGCAACTTCAAGTCAAGCACGCGCCTAGGCGGATTCCGCTGGCCGGGATCAAGGACATTGCTCAGAGCGCCAGCGACATGCTGGTTGATGTTCGGGAGAGCATGCTCGCTCCGCATCCTCGGAAAAATCCGCCGGTGTTTACTACTGCTCAAGTTGGTGACCTTTGCCGCGTCGATCGACAGCGTATGCATTATCTGGCTCGTACCGAGACAGATCTTCCTCAAGGCACTCTGCGCCATAGCCGCAGTCGCGAGTTTACACTTGAGGAAACAAGAGTTTGGATCAACCGAATTGCCCCTTTTGCCAAACGTCCCGTCGGCGTGAAAGCGAAAACCATCGCCATTGGAAATTTCAAGGGCGGCGTTAGTAAAACGACCACCGCAATGACGTTGGCTCAAGGCCTGACGCTTTTCGGCCGGCGAGTACTTCTCGTTGACCTTGACCCACAAGCGTCGCTTTCTGCCCTGCACGGAATACTAGCGGACAGCGAGGTTGCAGATGAGCATACCGTTCTTCCTTTGATTTACGGCGAGACAGACAGTCTTGAGTACGCGGTGCAGTCAACGTACTGGGATGGTATCGACTTGATCCCGGCGAGTGCTGCGTTATTTGGAGCAGAATTCTTCCTGCCGTTCAAACAGTCGAAGGAAAAGAACTTCCAATTCTGGAATGTTTTGAATAGTGGTCTGAAGTCGCTTCTTGACAAGTACGACGTTGTCATCATCGATACGCCCCCTGCCCTCTCCTATCTAACTATCAATGCTTTCATGGCTGCCGACGGCCTGATTGTGCCGACGCCCCCCAGCGCACTCGACTACGCATCATCAACGCAGTTTTGGAGTCTGTTCTCGGATTTGTCGCAAAGCATGCAGGAAGTAGCGCCGCAACTCGACAAGAGCTTCGACTTCATCAATGTGCTACTTGCAAAAGTAGACCAAAGCCAAGCAGCAACACCAATTGTTCGAGATTGGATCAACAAAACTTACGAAAGTCTGGTACTTCCTGTCGAGATACCTACGACTGCGGTAACTCAATCAGCGGCAGCGGAATTTGGCACGGTCTACGACATCTCAAAGTACCAAGGGAGTCTAAAAACGTACCAGCGAGCTAGGGAGGCATATGACCGTCTTGCTGAAATCGTGGACCAACAGATTGTCACGCTCTGGCTTGCTGAATCGGAGGCCAAATGAGTATCAAGGATCGGCTTGCAGCGAAGGCAGCGGGAATTGGCTCCAATCCCCGCTCACCGCGGCCTGAGCCAGAAATTCCGAGCAGACCGAAGACTGCCCCTGGACAGTTGATGGCTTCTCTTCCTCTCCTAGCCGAGAAAGAGAGGGAGCTTGAGGTGCTACGCACGCGAATAGAAGAGTTGGAAGCAGGTGCTACGGGTGCCTCCAGCGACGAAATTGCGCGTCTAAGAAAAGAGCTTGCCGATGCTCAACAATCTGGGGCGGCGATCGACATTCGTCTACTCGACTTGCACGAGGTGCCAGGAAGGCGACGACATATGCCGCCGGAGAAATATGCCGAGCTTCGGGAAAACTTGCGGCACAACAAGCTCATTCATCCAATTGTGGTTATTCCGCGGTCGGAGGGTGGGTTTGAAATTCTGTCAGGTCATCACCGGACAGACGCGTTGCGAGAACTGGGTCGCGAGTCTGTCCGATGTGTAGTTGTCGACGCGACTACAGAGGAAGCTGACGAAGGTGCGTTCTTTGCGAATCTAATGCAATCGGATCTTACCGACTATGAGAAGTATGTCGGGCTAAAGCGGTTTCAACAGAAGCACGCTAACTTGAAACAGGCAGAGATCGCCGGCCGAATTGGGATCAGTCAATCGTACGTGAGCCTCTTGCTTTCATACGATCGCCTACCCAATGCAGCGCGTACAGTTCTTGAAGCGAACGTGGGCATCGTAGGTGCCACCGCGGCGGCTGAACTTGCCAGTCTCTCCGAACTTGGAAAGAGCGAGCGTGTAGTGGAAGCCATTCTTCAAGTTTCCGTTGGAAAGCTGGACCAAGCGCAGGCAGTACGCTTTGCGAAAGATGGGGACAGAACAAAGGTTGCGAAGCCGTTAGCTACGACGTTCAAGGTGAAGGCGGGCAAAAGCACCTGGTGTGACGTTCGTCGCGCAAAGAACGTTATGCGGATTGAGTTCCAGTCCGAGGAAGTTGCCCAGTCGGTTCAAGAGGCCATCAAACGAACGCTGGAAGGTCTTGCAAGCGCCCCAACAAGCGATCTGCACGTTGAAAAAAGCTAACTCACTGATTTTTAGAGGTATGAGACTCTAATTGACTGGAGACTTAACAATGTAGTTTCAGCGACATCAAAACAAAAGCCCTCGGCGGGAACCGAGGGCTTTTGAAGGTATGGCTGCGAGAGCCTAACCGCACACTCACCGGCGGGAACCGGAAAGTGGTCACTACGCACAGACCTGAGTGTAGCGAAACGCGATCTGCAGTCAAGCAAATTCACTCCATTTTTTTAATGGACCGCTCGAC